>CAJOHI010000012.1:0-5265 GCA_905234365.1 uncultured Selenomonadaceae bacterium
CCGTAACTACGGAAACCGGAATCGTAGGAGTAGAGGGGGCAACAGTCGAGCTCGGCAGCGGCACCAATACAGTAGTGACCTGGACCGACACGGCAAACATTAATTGATAAGGTACAATTTTGGCGAAGATTATTGCCTAGTAACAGATAAAAAATATTCAAAGGAATTTTAACATATTTCACAAAATCGCGATAAATTATGTGAGACTCTATAAATCAAAATTTCCTTTAAATCCGCTTTATCTCATATAATGTTGAAGTGTCTATAAATCTTGAGCAGTTAAAATTACTTTTAATTTAAGATTGATTTCTTGCTTTTTTGTTGACAAAAACATATCAAGAAGATAGAATTATCAAGTGGTATTATGGATTAAACGGAGTGATAATATTGCATTTGCTTGATAAAATAGAGTCGCCGAAAGAGCTGCATAAATTCGACTTACAAGAATTGAGAGAACTCGCCAAAGAAATTCGCGAACTTATATTATCTACAGTTGCGGATAATGGCGGACATTTGGCTCCTAGTCTTGGAACAGTTGAATTGACTTTGGCACTCTATTCCGTATTCGATTTTGATAATGACAAATTAGTTTGGGACGTTGGTCATCAGGCTTACACACATAAGATTTTAACCGGCCGCAGAGATAATTTTCATACGTTGAGAACTCGCGGCGGCATTGCTGGTTTTCCTAAAATAAGCGAATCGAAATATGATTACTTCGGCGTAGGTCATGCTTCAACTTCAATTTCTGCGGCTTTAGGTTTATTAATTGCCGACGAATTGGCATATAAAAAAAATCACGTTGTTGCAGTAATTGGCGATGGTGCTTTAACTGGCGGTGAGGCTTTTGAAGGTCTTAATCATGCCGGACAGCTCAAAAAAAATTTGATTGTGATTCTAAATGATAATGAGATGTCAATAGATAAAAATGTCGGTGCTTTAAGTGAATATCTTTCGCAAATTCGACTTGCACCACAATATCGAAAGGCTAAACGCGATTTTGAAGAACTTGTTAAAAAAATTCCTATTCCAGGTTTAGGCGAAAAAATTTTGACAGCTTCAAATTCTATTCGTCATGGTCTTAAATCGGCGATAGTTCAAGGCGCTATGTTTGAAGTTTTAGGCTTTACTTATCTTGGACCTGTTGATGGACACGATATTAAGGCAATGCAGGAAATTTTCAATAGAGTTAAAGATGAGATGACGGAACCGGTTATAATTCATGTTCGTACGACGAAAGGCAAAGGCTATAAGCCGGCAGAAGAATCGCCTGAAAGATTTCACGGTGTCGGCAAATTCGATAAATACACCGGTGAAATTTTAAAAAAACCTGCGCCGAAGTCTTATACAGAAATTTTCAGCAAAGCCATTGTTGACTGCGCTAAAGAAGATAAAAATATCGTTGCGATAACCGCCGCAATGCCTACAGGTACAGGCTTAAAACTTTTTAGCGAATTGTTTCCGAACAGATTTTTTGACGTTGGAATTGCCGAAGAACATGCAATAACTTTAGCGGCAGGCATGGCGGCAGGTGGTTTACATCCTGTTGTTGCCTTGTATTCAACCTTTGCACAACGAAGTTATGACCAGATTCTTCACGATGTATGTTTGCAAAATTTACCGTTGACAATTTGTCTGGATCGTGCCGGAATTGTAGGCGAAGACGGAGCCACTCATCATGGAGTATTTGACTTTTCATATCTGCGCCATATTCCAAATATAAACATCTTGGCGCCTAAAGACGAAAACGAATTGCGTCAAATGATTTTTGCAGCGACATTAAAGAGATTTCCAACAGTGATTCGATATCCACGTGGTGCAGGTCTCGGAGTTAAAGTTGTCGAAAATCCTGCAAGTCTGCCTTGGGCTAAAGCTGAAATTATTTCCAAAATTAGCGGCGAAGCTGACGCATCAATATTTGCCGTCGGTACTATGGTCGAAGTTGCAAAGAAAGCAGCAGACATTTTAAAAAATCTCAGAATTTATGTTAATGTCGTCAATGCAAGATTTGTTAAGCCACTCGATGAAGATACTATTTATGAACTCGCTTCAAATTCAAAATTAGTTGTCACTTGTGAGGAAAATATCTTAGCCGGCGGATTTGGCAGTGCTATTGCTGAATTTTTGGCGGATTCAAATATTGTTAAGCCAATTTTAAGATTTGGCATTGACGATAAATTTATTGAACACGGCTCACGCTCTGAACTTTTAAGAATTTGCGGGCTGACGGCGGAAAATATCGCTGATACAATTATAGACAAATTGAACAATCAGCATTAAAAATGAAAAGTTGAATTATTTATATTTAAGGTTGTGATTTACATGACTGCAATCGTTGAGGAAAAATTAAAAAATTTGCCGGAGACACCTGGCGTTTACCTTATGAAAGACGTTGAAGGCAAAATCATTTATGTTGGTAAAAGTGTCAATTTAAAAAGCCGTGTCAGTCAATATTTTCATCACAGTGACCAGCCGCCTAAGACTAAAGCAATGGTTAAAAGCGTTGCCGATTTTGACATTATAAATGTTGATACCGAAGTCGAAGCGCTGATTTTAGAGTGCAATTTAATAAAAAAATATCGTCCGCGTTATAATGTCAGCCTTAAAGATGACAAAATGTATCCTTATGTAAAAATCACTGCAGAAAATTATCCTCGACTTTGCATTACTCGTCGACCTGTTGAAGATGGTTCGCGATATTTCGGACCTTATACCAATGTTGGAGCAATGCAACAGTCATTGAAACTTCTGCGTAAAATTTTTCCGTTGCGAACTTGCAAGCACTTTAAAAAACGTCCGTGCCTTGAATATCATATTAAACGCTGTCTTGCACCCTGCGTCAAAGAAGTCAACGTTACTGATTATAAAGAATTGGTTGACTCTGTGGCGCTTTTTTTGGACGGTCAGACGAATGAACTTGAAAGACAACTTTCAAATAAAATGTACACTGCCGCTGAAAAATTAGATTTTGAAACTGCCGCGTATTTTAGGAATTTGCTGACCTCTGTAAAAAAACTTTCTGAAATGCAAATGGTTTTAAATTCTAAAACGGAATTTGACGAAAAAGCTGCTGTAGAAAATCACATTGAGGACGTTTACGATTTACAACGCCGTCTCAACCTCAGCACACCGCCTCAACGTATGGAATGTTTTGACATCTCACATATTCAAGGCGCTGAAACTGTCGCATCAATGGTTGTATTTCAAGACGGTTCGCCGGATAAAAGTTCATATAGACGCTTCAAATTGCAGACGACTGAAGGAAAGCCCGACGACTTTTTATCAATGCAGGAAGTTACGAGGAGACGTTACGGAAAATGTGAAAATTTACCTGATCTAATCGTAATTGACGGCGGCATTGGACAACTCAACTCGGCACTTGAAATAATTCGTCCGATTTGTGATGTACCGGTTATAGGTCTCGCCAAACAATTTGAGTTGGTATTCGTCGAAGGACAGAGTATTCCGATTGAATTGCCTATGGATTCACCGGCGATTAAACTTTTACAGCGAATACGTGATGAGGCGCATAGATTTGCAATAACTTATCACCGAAAATTAAGACGCAAACGCAATTTACAATCCGTTTTAAACTCAATCGAACAAATTGGAGCCAAGCGCCGAAATAATTTACTTGCATATTTTAAATCAATCGACAAAATAAAATCCGCAACGGTTGAAGAATTGCTAAAAGTTCCTTCAATGAATCAGACGGCGGCGCAAAATGTCTATAATTTTTTCCAAACCGTTGAAGAATTCTGAATATAAATTTTTTTAACCTATTGACGAGTTTCAAATTCGTGATACAATGTATACAAGGTTTAAGATTTTGCGAAATTAATTAAATGATTTTAGTATGTTAGGAAGGAGTAGCTTTTATGAAATACGTTTGCAATGTTTGCGGTTATGAATATGATGAAGAACAAGGTGATCCTGATAACGGTATTGAACCTGGCACGAAATTTGAGGATTTGCCGGAAGATTGGGTTTGTCCACTTTGTGGCGTCGGTAAAGACGATTTTTCAGAGGCGTAATTTAGGTAATTAAAATAATTTTGATTTTCTATAGTAATTTATAATTATTTATGTTATAATAATTTTAGTAAATTAATTCTTTGTGAAGGAGATTGATAAAATGAAGGTAACAGTTGTTGGTGCAGGTAACGTCGGCGCAACTGCCGCTAATGTTCTCGCGACAAAAGGTTTTGCAAGTGAAGTTGTCCTTATCGACATCAAAGAAGGTCTTAGCGAAGGCAAGGCAATGGACATCATGCAAACCGCTCATATGCTCAATTTTGACACTAAAGTAACCGGTGTAACGAATGACTACGCAGCAACGGCAGGCTCGCAAGTCATTATCATTACTTCCGGTATTCCTCGTAAACCTGGAATGAGCCGCGAAGACCTTATTGGCGTTAATGCCGGTATCGTCGGTAAAGTTATGGATTCTTGTCTTGCACATTCACCGGAAGCAATCTTTATAATTGTTTCCAATCCAATGGATGCTATGACTTATCTTGCACTCAAGAACAGCAAATTACCACGCAATCGTATTCTTGGTCAAGGCGGCATGCTTGACAGTTCAAGGTTCCGTTATTTCCTCAGCAAAGCTCTGCAAAAAGCAGGATACGACGCAACGCCAACTGATATTGACGGAATGGTTATTGGCGGTCACTCTGACAAGACGATGGTTCCGCTCGTCAGCCTTGCAACTTACAAAGGCATTCCTGTAACTCAACTTCTCAGTGACGATCTCGTTAAAGACGCTGTTGAGCAAACTAAGGTTGGCGGTGCAACGCTTACAAAACTGCTCGGCACTTCTGCTTGGTATGCTCCAGGTGCTGCAGCCGCTGCAATGGTTGAAGCAATCGCACTTGACGCAAAGAAACTCATTCCGACTTGCGTATATCTTGACGGCGAATATGGCGAAAAAGACCTTTGCATTGGCGTTCCTGTCATTCTCGGCAAAAATGGCCTTGAAAAGATTGTTGAAGTTAAACTCGAAGGCGAAGAAAAAGCTAAATTTGACGAATCAGTTGCAGCAGCTCGCGAAACCAATTCCAAACTTGGCGACGCACTCAAATAATTGAAATCAAAAATCATTAAAATATAAAAACTCTGCCGTAAATTTGGTAGAGTTTTTTTGTTTAGACATTCGCGAGTGAAATTTGACATACTCCCCACGGCTAAAGCCGGCGGATTCTGCTATCATCGACATTCGCCTTAAAAATAAGGTCTTACGATGTCTCCTGCAATGGTCGATGCC
>CAJOHI010000012.1:5297-55684 GCA_905234365.1 uncultured Selenomonadaceae bacterium
AAGCGTATTTTAGCAAAAGAATTTACAAAATGCAATAAAAATTTTGCGCCTTATATCCCCATAGCTAAAGCAAGGGGCTTTTCGGCGCATTTCGGTAAATTGTCGTCAAGAAAATTTAATGAAATTCTAATGAAAATTTTATCCTTATTTACATTTAATCATTTAAGTTTTAAAGAATTTATGACGATATATTGTTTGACGTGATTTAATCGTAAGGAGGCGAATATCATGTTGGAAAAAATTGAACGCATTACTCGTATTAAACCGGCAGAAAATGATGTTTCAAAACGTTTCGACCGCAAACATGGCTACAAGGATGAGCGAAATTCTAAAAAGAAATTCAGTCAAGCTCTACAAACCGCAGTTGAAAAAAGGGAAAACGATGCTGCTACTGTTCAGCTTTCACCGGCAGCAGTTGCCGCTTCTGTACAACTCACTTCTACGCCGTCACATTCACTGTTTTATTTTTCCGGCTTATCTTTAAATCAACTTATTGCTGAGAGCTTTGTTGCTGAATAAAAAATTTCGTTTGAGCGGTCATGCTTAAAAGTAAGAGGAATTTGAAATGGACGACGATGAATATTTTATGAATCTTGCTATTAATGAGGCTAAAATTGCCGCTCTAAAAGATGAAGTGCCGATTGGCGCCGTCCTTATTGACGAGGACGGTTTTATTTTGTCGAAAAGTCATAACCTCGTTAATACTCTTAAAGACCCAACAGCTCATGCTGAAATTTTGGCAATACGTGAAGCCGCTAAAATTTTTGGCTTGAGGTTGACCTCATCAACTCTTTATGTTACTATGGAGCCGTGTACAATGTGTGCCGGTGCTTTAGTTCTTGCTCGTATTCGCCGACTTGTTTACGCCGTGCCTTCGCCGTATGGTGCTGCCGAATCACTATTTAACGTAACGAATAATAAAAACCTCAATCATCAAATTGAAGTTACTGCCGGCTGTCTTGAGCAAGAAGCAAAAGACATTTTAAAAGTTTTTTTCAGCTCGAAAAGGTGATAGTATATGTCTGACACTAAAAGTAAAGGTAAAAGTAAGAGTAAAACTCAAAATAAAAAAACTAAATCTTTATTGGAGCCTTTAAAAAAAGAAGAATGGAAATCGAGGACGGATATAAAAAGGCCTTTGAATTTCATGAATCAGAAAGCTGATATAAAGAAAAATGCAAACAAAGAAAAAGTAAATGGCAAGATTGATACTAACGAACCAGGTAAAAGACAACGTATTTTAACTGTTGTCAATCAGGAAACCGGCGAAGTTGAGGCACGTGTCAACCTTCGTAACCGTTTTGAGCAAGGTAGTTGGTTCGTTTTCTTTCAAAAGAGCGCTGCTTACTTGGCGCAAAATTTATCTTATAATGAAATGCGCGTCCTATTATACATGCTTTCAAAAGTAGATTATGGAAATTATATTCGCGTTACGAATAAAAATATATCAAATAACTTGAATATGGATCGTCGAAACGTAAGTGGAGCGCTTCGTAGTTTACTTGAAAAAAATGTACTTGCGGTTCAAGAAATATATGGAATTAGTCGAGTTTTTCGAGTGAATCCTACGTTTCTGCATAAAGGAAAAGATATTTATCAAACACATAAAGAATATAAAGAGCTAAAAGAAGACGAACTTAGCGAAGAAGAAGAAAATATGATTTAATTTTTATTTGAAAGGGTTTTTAATCGTGTCAAAATGTCTATTTATTGCCGGCACCGGAACAGATGTCGGCAAAACTTTTATTTCTGCACTTGTCGTTAAATGCCTTCGTGATGTTGGACTGAATGCAGGATATTACAAGGCGGCAGCTTCTGGCGTTGAACTTGATGACAATGGAAATCTTATTGACGGTGATCCAATTTTTGTAAATAATTTTGCCGGAATTGGTGAAAGTGCCGAAAATCTTGTATCCTATATTTATGCTCAACCTGTGTCGCCACATCTCGCTGCAAAAATTAATGACAAGCCTATTGATTTTGAAGTGGTAAAACGCGACTTGAACCGTGCAAAATTAAAATATGATTATCTCATTGTTGAAGGCAGCGGCGGCATAATTTGTCCATTGCGTTGGGATAATGAAGCTCATTTCGGCGTATTGGATATAGTCAGAGCTTTTGATTTGCCAATTCTGCTTGTAGCCAGTGCAAATTTAGGCACGATCAATTCAACTGTGCTTACTGTCGATTATCTCCGTCACAATAATTTTAATGTCAATGCAATAATTTTTAATCATTTTAATGAAGGCGTTATGGAAATTGACAATTTACAGATGATTAAAGACATGACGAATCTGCCTGTTATTGCTGAAGTGCATGATAATGATAAAACACTTAATGTTGAAATTGAAAATTTGATAAATCTTTTTGCATGAGGTGATTATATGTTAAAAAAATCTATTGTTGGCACGATGTTGATTTTTTCAGCAATGGTGTCTATTTGTTTGGCGCAAAGTTCCAATTTGGCAAATTCCGTTGACAATTTCAGTTGGAAATATTTTAACACACTGGACAAAGACGAAAATATTTTTTACTCGCCATACAGCATAACAACGGCGTTGAGTGTTGTTGCCAACGGCGCTGAAAAACAGACATTAAACGAATTTTTACAAGTGCTAAATGTCAATTCTCTTGATAGCATGAACGAATCATATCAAAACTTTCGTGATACTATCAACGAAAATTATCATGGCAGCAAATTGACGCTTTTAGACTCCAACTTGATTTTGATTAACAAAGATTATGCAGCGAAAGGCATTAACACCGACTACAAAGCCATTGTTGAGAAAGTTTACAAATCTACAATTCGACAGGCTGATTTTAAAAATAATATTGCAGTTGAAAGGCAGAATATATCAAATTGGGTTGCTCAAAAAACAAATAATTTTATTCCAAATTATAAATCAATAGTTAATCCGGAAACGGTCATGGATATTCTCAACGTCGTTTACTTCAAAGGCGACTGGAATATGCCGTTCAGCAGTAGATTAACCAGAATCGAAAATTTTACGAACAAAACCGGCGAAAAAATTCGAGTTGAAATGATGAATCAGACTTTCAAGGATAGGATTAAATATTACGAAGATGATAAATATCAGGCTATTGAACTGCCTTACAAAAGAAATAACAATGGTCAAATCGTCATTGCAATGTATTTACTTTTGCCGATTGATTCAGCAGATTTGAACATTGCAGATAAATGGAACGATGAGACATTGAAATATAAGCAGAATTTATTAAAAAACGTTAGAAAAGCTGCGCCTTTTGACGGTAAAGTTTACGTTAAAGTGCCGAAATTTGAGTTAGATATTGAAAATAATTTAGTTAAAAATCTTCAAGCTGCAGGTATTAAACGAGCTTTTACTAACAACGCCGAATTTTTTAAAATGGTAAATGATACTTCGCTCAAAATTGATAACGCCAAACACCGCGCAAAAATAAAAGTTGATGAAACCGGAACGGAAGCCGCTGCTATCACTGAAATTGGAATGCTTGAGACAACCGCCGCAATGCCTGAACCGGAAATAATCAAAAATTTTTACGCCAATCGACCATTTTTATTTGTCATAAAAGATATTGACAGCGACGTTGAATTATTCACAGGTGTAGTCAATAAGCTAAAAAGCATTTAAAATTTTGTAGTAAATCGTCGATTTCTTTTTCGCTGCGGCGTTTCACAATAAATTTTCCAAGCCTCACGATAACAGGATTCGATCTCCTTCATATATTGACAGCTGTCCATTAATGAAGATTTTAATAAGTGTTCACGCAGACCGGCATGGTAGCCTGCGATTAATTCTTTGCGCCTACCAAGTTGGACTGCTTTTTTTACGTATTCCATAGGGTTTTGTGCAATTAGTTCGTTAAGATCGGCATTAGTCAGAATACTTGCGCCGAATCTTGATCCGTGACTTTTTCCGCGAAATGTCACGACCGGTACACCCATATATAAAGCCTCGCAAGTCGTCAAACCACCGTTATAGGGAAATGTATCCAATGCAACATCAATGTCGCGGTATTGTTCCAAATAATCAGGACTGTAAGGACGAAGTTCGATTCTGTCAAGAGGAAAACTCATCTTGCCAAGTCTTTCAAGGACAATTTCACGACCGGAAGGTATACTGCAAATTTTATTTTTAATGACTAAAATCGAATCCGGCACTTGCTCTAAAATGGCACGCCAAAGGTAAAGTGTTTCTTCGGTGACTTTTGCAAAATTGTTGAAACTGCCATAAGTTACATAATCATTTTGCAGCATTGGCGCTTTAATTCCGGCGGCAGGCATGAGGCGGACAGTACCAGGTGCATAACATAAGTGACAGTGCTTAGTTCGTAAAATTTTTTCGGTGAATCCGGCTGGCTGTTCTTTCTCAGGAAGACAAACCATGTCGGAAAGAAAAAAATCTATAGCATTAAGACCGGTTGTAGCCGTGTAACCGATTGCAGAAATTTGCACAGGTGCCGGCTTATAAGCCATAATAGTCAGACAACTGTTTTGGCTGTGACCGGATAAATCAATTAATATATCAACATGGTCTTCGTAAATCAATCTTGCTGCCGTCCTTGCCGCTCTGCCGCTCAAATCTCGCCAAGATACATGATGACGCTTTAATCTGTCCGTCACGGCATCAGTTTTACCGGTCTGATAGCAGGTTACTGAAAAATTTTCCGCGTCGAAGTCTCTTAAAAATGGCAGAATGAAATTTGCAACGGCATGTTGTCGAAAATCCGGCGAAATATAACCAATTTTGAGTTTTTTTTCAAGCACACGCTTATTTTTATCGTGATTATAAGGTGTCAAATCTGCAAAAAATGACTGATATTTAATCGCCAAATCCTTGCTAAAAGCCGGTGCCAGATCGCGATAATTTCTCAAAAATAAATGCTTTCCATATAATTCTGCCGCACGTTCATTATTATCAGTCAACTCACTTGCCTCAAGAAGTGCTTCGGCTGCCGTTTCCGGTTCACCTGCCAAATATAAGCCGTTTGACGACCAACTGAGTGCCTTGTAAAGCAAGTTCTGCATTAATGAAATTTTCGTTTCAGTTTCGTTTTGAAATTTTAAATCTTCTGCGGTCTTTTCACGTCGATTGAATACAAATTTTCGCTGATAATTTTTTAATAATCTGTCAAGATTTTCAATCGTATTTTTTGCCTCTTTGATGACGCCTCTGAAAATTTTTAATTCTTCCTTTAGATCAAATTTTTCTGCGGCGACGGCACCGAGTATTAATCGTCCGCGCAAATGGTTAGGCTCTAAATCAAGTGCATTTCTTGTCAAAGTTTCTGCTTCGTCGAGCTTTCCAAGATATAGCGCCGCTTCTGCCATAATTGCTACGCCGTCCGCTTTGCTCTTATCAAGCTCAAAAATTTCTCTGGCGCAAGCTCTCATCGCTCGTGGATCGCCATCGGTCGCAAATTTATCCGCTAACATCAACCAGTTTAATCTCTCATTCATTGCCATTTCACGCTCATTTCAATAGTTCTTGAATAATATTAAAACAAATGATTGATAATTGCAAGTTTTTATCATAGCTTGTTGTACTTATTTGCATTTTAAAACCCTCAAAGTTTTTGTACTCTGAGGGTTTTTTGTTAATATAAGCTGTAGTTCAATCTCTCTTTTGCTTGCGAATAACTTCAACTTCTACATAATCAATAGGACCTGCAATCGGAACTGACGGTTTACGAACTTTTACGGACGCTTCATCAATATGCGGAAACTTTGCAAGCAGTTTATCAGCAATATGACCGGCAAGCGCTGCAAGAAGTTGAAATCGTTTATTTTCTGTGACTTCCTTAACTAAGTCGTAAACTCTCGCCGTGTCAACACCGTCATTAAGACTGTCGGTATCGGTGGCTTTATCATCTTCCATAGTCAATTCAACATCAAAGAAAAATTTTTGACCTTGCTCTCGCTCATATTCATAATAGCCGTGAAAGCCGTAAAACATCATATTAGCAATGCGAACTTTTACCACATTAATCACCTCTTAAGACATTTTTTTAATTTTACACTATTATTTTGACAAAAGCAAGAAATTATTAATTATTCGGCTGCAATTCGTAAATCATTTTCATCACGGCAGCACAAAGTTTATAAGGATCATGGCGGCCGGCATCAGTTGTGCTGACTAAATCTGCTTTGACAAGACCCATGCCGAGCGCATTAATTTTGTCTTCGTCAATAATAACCGGTTTTGCGTTTAATGATTCGCACATTTCCTCGTCAATTGGCGCAGAATTAACTAAAACGTAATCAATGACACCGCGACCGGCATGATCGAGAATTGCTTTAGCGTGCATGGCAGCAGTATAATTATCAGTTTCACCCGGCTGTGTCATGACGTTGCAGATATAAATTTTAATCGCCTTACTCTTTTTGAGTGCTGCTGCGACGCCTTCAACTAAAAGATTAGGCATAATACTTGTATAAAGGCTGCCTGGTCCTAATATAATCGCGTCAGCGGTTTCAATGGCTTCAAGTGCAGAAGGTACAGCAGGAACTTTTTTAGGAAAGAGTCGAACTCGCTTAATTTTTTTATGAGCTTCCGGAATTTGCGATTCACCTTCGACAATCGTTCCGTCTTCCATAATCGCATCAAGTCTTACATATTCTTTCGACGCAGGCAACACTCTGCCTTTAACGGCAAGAACTTTGGAAGATTCTTGAAGCGCCGTTTCCATATCGCCGGTAACTTCATTCATTGCGGCTATAAATAAATTACCGAAACTGTGACCGGCAAGTGCAGTTTTGCCTTCAAATCTATATTGAAAGAGTTTTTCCATTAACGGTTCAGTGTCAGCTAAAGCTACCAAACAATTTCGCAAATCACCAGGCGGAATTATTCCGAGTTCTTCGCGCAGACGACCTGAGCTGCCGCCATCATCTGCAACTGTCACAACCGCACTGACATTACTGGTTGACGCCTTAATACCTCTAAGTAGTACACTTAATCCATGACCGCCGCCTATAACCGTCACAGCAGGACCTCGTCCAAGTTTACGCTTTTCGTAAATTAAATCAACGAGTCTATCCGAAGATTCCGGCATTAAAACAACTATGATTGAGCGGATAATTTGCCTTGTCGCAAGCATCATACAACCTGAACCGATAATCACGACACAAAATCCAATCAGCGTTGTAAACATATAATCGTAACTGCCGAGTGAAAGGTAGACTAGTCTAAAAATTTCTTCTTCAATCTTGTCAAGATATTTGTAATTGAAGATAAGCGCTATACCTAAACTTACCATTAATACGCCGCTTGCAAATAATAGCAGCCAACGTTTCATTTTCATTCCAGGATAAAGCCACTTTAAAAGGTGCAGCAAATTTTTCACTCCGATCATTAAGCATTGTCAACATGTTCCCATACGTCATTTTTCATTAAGTCGCGATGTTCCAACTTGACGGCGTAACCTTTTTTCTTCAGAAAGTCAAAAATATAACGCGCAATGAAAACACTGCGGTGCATGCCGCCGGTACAGCCGACTGCAATTACAAGTTGACTTTTGCCTTCGCGGATATATTGCGGAACGAGAAAATCAACCAGCGAAGTCAAACGCTTTTCAAATTCCTGCGTCACCGGTTTTGAATCAATATATTCTGCAACTTCCGGTACGGCGCCGCTTTTATGTTTTAAAGAGTCAATGTAAAACGGATTAGGTAAAAATCTAACGTCGAGAACCATATCAGCGTCAAGCGGCATGCCAAATTTAAATCCGAATGACAGAACGTTAATATTCATTTGTTCGCCTTCTTGATTTCCAAATAAGCGAACAATCTTTTCCTTTAAGTCGGCTTTACTGAGGTTTGAAGTGTCAATTATATAAGTTGCCTTGCTGCGAACAGTTTCAAGTCTTGCACGCTCTTTAGCCACACCGTCAGAAATTCTTGACGACGGTGCCATTGGATGACGGCGGCGAGTCTCTTTGTATCGGCGAATAATCGAATCATCTGTGGCGTCCATAAAAAGCATTTCATAAGATTGATTATTCTTGTCCATATCTTCGAGAACTTGTACTAAGGCATCAAAAAATTCACGGCTTCGAGTATCAACGACAAAGACAACACGTTTGACGTGACTGCCGCCATGTGAACAAAGCTCAACAAATTTCGGAATGAAAACCGGCGGCAAATTATCAACGCAGAAGTAACCTAAATCTTCTAAATATCTGCAGGCTTGAGTTTTACCGCCGCCGCTCATACCGGTTACAATTACAATCCTTGATTTTTCGTTTTTTTTGAGATTTTCCATTAACTCAACGTCAGAAGTTTCGCTGCTGGCGATATTTTCACTGTTAATATCGTTCATTTCAAAATTATCAATATTGTTGTTTTCTTCCATGATACTTTCTCCTTCAATTATTTAAACAAGTACATATTTATAAACCGCTTGAGCAAAACCGTCATCGATACAATCACCTGTCACGAAATCACAAGCACTTTTGACTTCCGGCGTTGAATTACCCATAGCAACACTTTTGCCGGCGGCTTTTAACATCGGCAAGTCATTATAAGAATCACCAATCGCCATAATTTCCGAAACCTCAACATTAAACTTTTTGGCGAGAATTAAAACCGCTGCGGCTTTAGAAACTTCCGGACGAGTTATTTCGGTATATTCCGCATTTGAACGAGTTGCATTAATCCTGTCGCCAAATTTCGCTTTAAGTATTTTAATTCTATCTGCCGTTTCTTCGGCACCGGAAGAAATACTCAACATTTTAGGCACATTTTCCGTATAATCTTTAAGACCATTCCAGCCAATCGCTTTTCCTTTTGAAATTTTCAGCGCATCTTCATAGCCTTTTGCAAACTCGTTGTAATCTGGGTAATACAGGTTGTCATTACTGTAACTTTGCAAATGCCAATTTTGATTTTTACAAAAATCCGTAAGTTCTTTAATGAGCTGCGGATCAAGATAAGCACTGTAAAAAATTTCGCCGCTGACAGATTTAATCAAGGCGCCGTTGTAAGTAATAATTGGTACGTCAACGCCGAGATTTTTGGCAATAGGCAAGGCGGATTTATACATTCTGCCGGTTGCAACAGTAAATATTATACCGGCTTTAACCATGTCTTGTACTGCTTGAATATTTTTCGGCGAAACTGTCTGACCGCTCGGCAATAATGTTCCATCTAAATCCGTAACGAAAAATTTTATTGACATTTTAATCACTCTCCAAAGTTTTTATGTTACAATTTTCTCATATATAAAAAAAAATGCAATACCTTTTGTAACAGAATATTGCAAAATATTTTTATTGTTGATTGACATACTCCCCACAGCTAAAGCTGGGGGATTCTGCTATCATCGACATTCGCCTTAAAAATAAGGTCTTACGATGTCTCCTGCAATGGTCGATGCCGGCGGCTTTTACCCCTGCTCATCTTCAAGCGTATTTTAGCAAAAGAATTTACAAAATGCAATAAAAACTTAGCGCCTTACATCCCCATAGCTAAAGCTAGGGGCTTTTCGGCGCATTTCGGTAAGAGTTTTTAATATTAAATCTTAATCTCTAAAAAGTTGGCTTACACTGCGACGAGATTGAATGTGCAAAATAACATCACTGATGGAAGGTGCCATTGACAAAACTTTAATTCTTGGAGACTGCTTTTCAGGTGGCAGCGGAATGGTATCAGTTACAACAAGTTCATCAATGAAGGAATTGTTAATCCTTTCAACAGCAGGATTACTTAAAACGGCATGTGTGCAGGCAGCAAGAATCTTTTTTGCGCCAAGTCGGTTGAGTGCTTTTGCACCTTCGCAGAGACTTCCGGCCGTGTCAACAATATCGTCGATCATTATTGCCGTTTTATCTTTAACGTCACCTATAATGCTCATAACTTCAGCTTCACCGGGACGCGGACGGCGCTTTTCAATAATTGCAATGGAAGTGTTAAGGTAGTCAGCAAGTTTACGAGCACGAGTGACACCGCCAAGATCAGGAGAGACTACAACGATTTCGTTCTCATACTTTTGCTGATTGAAATATCCAGCGATAACCGGCGCCGCTGCAAGATGGTCAACCGGAATGTCAAAAAATCCTTGAATTTGTCCGGCGTGCAGGTCAACAGTTACAACGCGAGTCATACCTGCTGCCGCCATGAGATTTGCTACGAGTTTTGCTGAAATTGGCTCACGTCCTCTTGTTTTGCGGTCTTGACGAGCGTAAGCATAATATGGAACTACTGCTGTGATTGAGTGAGCTGAAGCACGTTTGCAGGCATCAGCCATGATAAGAAGGTCCATGAGATTATCGTTGACTGGTTGAGAAGTCGGTTGAATGATGAAAATGTCCTTGCCGCGAATACTTTCGCTAATCATAACTTGAGTTTCGCCGTTGTTAAAGCGGCCAACAAAAGTATCGCAAAGAGTAACTTCAATGTGTTCACTGATTTTTTGAGCGAGCTCAGGATTTGCATTGCCTGTCATCAGACAAAGATTCCTCGTATCAACAGATTGTTTGCTCATTAAAAAAATTCCTCCTAAAATAAAATTAACCGGACATTAAATGAATAACATTTTTTTAAATATAACACATCTAAAAGACTTTGTCCAGCGATTGATATTTTCAATCACGAAAATTAATTTCAAATGTCGTTGTAAAAAAATCTGCCGCCTAATTGTGCGACAGCTTTAAAATAATATGCGCCTATCTTATTTTATAACATCATATAAGGATTCCGGATCTTCAGGTGTCCAGTAATTTTTGCCGTCGTATCCTTTGAATATTTTGCATTCCATATCAATAGATTTTGCTGCTTTAACTGGAATTTCATCAAAAATTTCTTCTTGAAGACCTTGTGATATCAATGATTGATATTCCTCATTTTTTTCGAGTTCTTTTCTTGCCTTTTGATCGCTAGGGTCAATCGTTCTCATAAAATCTACAAATTCTTTATTGCCTCTCATCTTTTTTACGATAGCGTCATCATCAACCGGCGAAAAGGTCACTGTAACGACAGGATTAATATCATCATCTTTCTTGATTTTTACAGTTAAATTTGAACTGTCAGCACACTTTGCAAGATAATGAATTGCTAATTCGGTTGCCTTTTCCTCGTTAAGTACATATTCTTCCTGGAAGTCCTTTGCTATACTCATGACTCTATCTTTAAATGTTTTGTCAATGTCAGCCGGTGCCATTCCTGTTGAAGCTGCAGCCTCATTATCATCGCCGGTCGTTCCATAGACTTGAATCATTGCCCAATCTTCAATAGCTTTGTCAGGAGCAACGTTCGGCTTATTTGTTGAAAGCTTACTTCCTGCTGACTTTTCTGTTGGTGCTGATTTTGTTGATTCCGAATCGTCGTCGCAAGCTGTAAATGTGAACGTCGTTACAGCTAACATCATTACGACTAAAATTTTTTTAAACATGCAATAAAACCTCCATACAATTTATAATTTTATTTCATCTTTGCTTCATCGACAGTTTTTTTGATAAGTTCTCTCTGTTCATCATTTTCGGCTCTTTTTTCAAATCTTTCGCTGAGTTTTTCAAGTGCCATATTATTAGCTTTTTTAAATTCTTTTACGGCGTCTTTAATTTCATCTCTAAAATCTTTCGGCAGAGACGAATTTTGCGCTATTGCTTCAAGATATTTAACTTGGCGAGTCTCAAATTTTTCGAGCAATTTGTCGTTATCATCAACAGCGTTTCCATCTTCGTACGCTTCTTTTGCCTTCAAATATTCCCTATGCAGTTTTTTTTCGTCATCAGAAAGCAAATCTTCATACTCATCAATGGATTTTTCGATCAGTTCGTCCAATTTTTCACCGGTTTTATAAGAATCAATACCGCCTTTAACAATATCAACCATTGTACCAACAACATCAAAAATATCTCCAAGACCCATTTTTAATACCTTCCTTCACAAAATTGAATTATTTTTCGAGGTATTCTTTACAATCCTTAATGCCTTCTGCACTCTCCGTATCATCTGGATCGAGTTCGAGCGCTTTTTGATAATCTTTGAGAGCTTTTTTGTATTCGCCAAGATTAAAATAGGCTGTTGCACGAGTGCTGTATCCTGCTGGCTCATAAGGATCAATTTTTATCGCAATATTGGCAAGTTCTATAGCGTCGTTATATTGCTCAAGAATATTCATTATAATGGAGCCATTGCTGTAAGCAAGTACATATTCAGGATCAATATCAATGGCCTTCATCAAATCATCTAATGCCTTGCCATAATCTTCAAGGTCAATGTAAGCACAGGCACGATAGTTATAAACATATGCTTGATTGTCATCTATTTTTATTGCCTTGTCGAGATCAGAAATTGCTGCTTTATAATTTTTTTGCTCAATTAAAACGTTTCCGCGAGCTGCATAAGCTGCACTGTTTTGCGAGTTCAACTCAATAGCTTCGTTATATTTTTTAAGCGCACCATTTAAATCATTGTTATCATAGAGTTTATCGCCTTCATCGACACGCAAATTAGACATAAAAACTTTATCTGCGCCGGAAATTTCCTCTTTGACTTTTGCTTCAACTTGAGGATTATTGTTTGCGGCAGCCAGTTGAGATTTTAATTCTGCAATTTGGCGATTTTGTTCTTCTATTGCCTGTTGAAGTTGTTTATTTTTTGCAACCATTTCAGAACGTTCGCCAACGCCTTTTTGTAGCCATTCAGCGACTTTATCGGTATCAATATTTGCTTTAAGTGTCGCACGAATCATTACACCAACGCCATCGGTTGAAGGCAAAGTTTGATACTTAACGTCAAAAACCTGCATAATACCGTTGGTCATTGTGATAATTTCGTCTTGAGTTACCATAGCATTTTTAACTTCCGTAAAACTTTGTACGTAAACTCCTGCCTGTTCTTGAGCAGCTTGTTCAGCACGTTGTTTAGCTCTCTCTTTGGCGATATCCGGCGTCTCGAAGTCACTCATTATGTATTCACCAACACCGTCATAAGTTTTGATCTCAGCATTTGCATTAGAAATTGGAAAAATCGTCAAGTGACCTAAAATCATCGCCATAATTAACGATTTTTTTGTCAGTCTCATAATATAACACCTCATGTTTTATTTATTGGCAATATATTGCATGTATTTTAATTTTGATTCTCTGCGTTTTCTCTGACTAATTGGAACCTTTACATCATTTTCAAGGATAAAATCTTCATTTTCCATTGATTTTATGTGATCCATATTTACAATTACTCTATGATGACATTCTAAAAATCGTTTATCATTCAAAACTTGCGACTGGCAGTCAGAATAACTTGAACTTGTTATAATCTCTCGATTTTGCAAATGTATTTGTAAATGATGACTAAAATTTATATCTATAAAATAAATATTTTTGTACGAAATAGAAATATTTTCATTTTTAACTATTATATTCAAATTATGAATTTTATCAAGTAAATCCGGCAAAATATATTCAAAAGTTTCGGCAAATTTTTGTTTATTATCCTCAAGTGGCTTTAAAAAATATCCAGTTGCAAATACAGAATAACCATCAAGGATAAATTCGTCGCTGCTCGTGAGAAAAATAATCTTGCAATTTCTGTCTCGCATTCTGATAATTTGAGCGGTTCTGATACCGTTAATTGCATTCATAAATATATCTAAAATAATTACTGAGTATTTATCCGATTGAAATTTTTCGAGCAGCGCTTTACCACTTGAATAAACATCAATTACGAAATTTTTAAAAATATCACTATGATTTTTATAAATATACTCAACTAGATAATTTTTTGCAAATATTAAATCTCTGGCGCTGTCGTCAACGATTGCAATTTTTATCATATAAATCACCATTTTTAATTTTATTCTACATTTAATCTGAACATTGTCAATGTAAACTAAAAAAATGATAAAAAATTCAATAAAAGTGACAAAATGCGAATAGAAATCATTTTTATGAAATTTTAAATCACTTTTTGTGAATTTGTTGACTATATTTTAATTACAAATATAATTAATGTTACAGGAATTGCCTAAAAAATTTTAGCATGGTAAAGGGGGTATTTTTTTTGTTTAAAAAGTTTTTTTCTGCGATCATTTTATTTGCTGCAATTTTCATGTTTTCCGGCTGCGATGACGAAGAAAGTTCTTCAAATATCACTAAAGTCAGCGCTCAATTTGCAGACACTTACAATGCAGATGATACTTGGTTAATTTATTGGTATATCTGCGGCAGCAACCTTGAAACGGAAAATCAAGCGGCGACTGCTGATCTAAGTGAAATGGTCAATGCTCAACTTCCGCCGAATGTGAAAGTTTTAATTCAAGCCGGCGGATCCAATCAATGGCACAATGAAGTTGTAAAACCCGGACAAATTAACCGTTATTTATACGACAGCGACGATATGAATATTCTTGAGGCACTTCCTGACGCTGATATGGGTGATTCTGCAACTTTAGTTGACTTTTTGAAGTATGGCAAGGATAATTTTGACGCCGATCACAGAGTTTTCATATTTTGGGATCATGGCGGCGGAAGTGTCGGCGGCGTCTGTCAAGATGAGCGCACTAACAATATGTTGAGCCTCAACGATATTCGCACGGCTTTTGAGTCCGTTTATTCTCCGTCAGATGAAAATCCGCCATTTGAGATGATTGGATTTGATGCCTGTTTAATGGCGACTTATGACACTGCTCACAATCTTCACGGCTTAACGCGATATATGACGGCTTCCGAAGAACTTGAACCAGGCTGCGGTTGGGAATACACCGGCTGGCTTAGTGAATTAGGCAAAAATCCTGCAATGAGCGGTGCAAGACTTGGACAAATAATTTGTGATACTTATTTTGCTGGCTGCGCTGAATATGATGTCGAAGACGCTGCGACGCTCTCGGTTATAGATGTCGGAAAAATTCCTGAATTAAGAACTGCTTACGAGAATTTCTCTACTGAGGCGTTGAGATTGTCTGCTGAAAATCCGCAAAAGTTCTTTTCATCATTCGGACGCAGTGCCGTAAATGCTGAGAACTATGGCGGCAATACGCGAGATCAAGGCTATTTTGATATGGTTGATCTCGGAGACCTTGCTAAAAAATCTAAGTCAATATTACCGCAAACTTCGCAAAACTTGATTAATGCTGTTGACGAAGCGATAATTTATAAAGTTCAAGGCAATTATCGCGATCAAGGCAGCGGAATTTCCGGCTTTTATCCTTACGATGGCGGCGATCAGATTTTCAATATGTATTCGCAAATTTATGCTGCACCGCTGGCGAATAAGTGTTTATTCTATCATCTGATTTATGGAACAATGCCGGAAGAAGGCAAAGCTATTCTAAACAATGCACAGACAACTGAGGTACCTAAACCGACTCAAAGAAAGAAAATTTTCAAGATCGAAGACCTGGAAGACGCAAAAATTGAGCTTGACCAAGACAATAATGCTTTCGTCAAACTCAATGAGGCTCAAATGGACCTTTTATCGAGTGTCCATTGTAATCTTGTTTACATTGATCCTGAAGATGATCTGATTTTATTTCTCGGCAGCGACTCAAATGTAAATGCTGATTGGGAAACCGGAATATTTACCGACAACTTTGATGGTACTTGGCCAATGTTTGAAGGTCATCCGGTTTACGTTGAAATTGTTTCTGAAGCCGACGTTGACGAGGATGGCAATGTTCAAGGTTACAATTTATACTCCGTTCCAATTAAACTTAATGGCATGAGTTGTAATTTGCAAGTAGCCTACGACCATAAGAGTGGCAAATATAAAATTCTCGGTGCTCGTCGTGAAAATACTTCCGGCGGTATGGCAGACAGAAATTTAATTAAACTCAAGAGCGGCGATCAGATAACAACAATTCATTATGCGATGTTAATCAGCGGAGACAGCACGGATATTACAGAGGTTGAAGTTGATACCTTCACGATAGGAAATAATCCAAAATTTGAAGATGAAGACGTTGGCGATGGTGAATATGGTTACTTATTTGAATTTGTTACGCCGGACAACAACAGCGCAACTTCTGAGGTAGTCAACTTTACTATTCAAAATGGCGAAATTTATACAACAAAGTTAGACGATTTAAATTAATCTTGTCATAAAATTAATCGGTGGAGTTGCAACTATTGTCCTTCCAATACATTAGCAAATTAACTTTATTGTCAACCTGCGAAAAATCCACGTAAGCATTATATTTTTTTACAAAAGACCTCAACGATAACATTCCGATGCCATGACCTTCAGCAGCCGCTATTGGCAGTCCGTCCTCGTCAAATTTTATCAACTTGTCACAAAAATTAAATATTTCAAGGACACATTGATTATCGTGGTGCTGGATTTTGACTCTTAAAATTTTCTCGTCCGAAATTTGCGATTTTGTTGCTTCTATTGCATTTTCGAGCAAATTTGATAATAAAATAGCTAGATCATTTTCATCTGTCGTAAAATTTTGCGGCAGATTTATTTTTTGTTCGACTTTAATTCCAAATTTATATGCCTGCTTGAAATAAATTGTCAATGCTGAATTTATTAATGGAGCGTAGCAATATTTATTAATTTTTGCCTCATCGAGTGAAATTTCCTGAGCTTTAATGTGTTTCATGGCCTCATTAACAGCGTTATTTTCCAAAAGTGAGTAAATTAGTCTGTAATGGTGGCGTAAATCATGCCGCATTATTGAAATTTTATCCTGATTTTCCTGCATAAGCAAATTGTAATCCTTTAGCGAAATTAATTGCTGCTCCAATCTTTGATAATTTTGTTTACTTATTAAACTTTCGTACATGTACTGTGAGGTTGCCATAATTGAACGATAAATTATAAAAAATACCAAGAGCAACATTAGTCGCGAGATTCTCTCTGACCACGTTTGAAATAATAAATTATTGAGCATTAATAGAGAATATCCTATGAACATTATTAATGGTAAAACCGAGATGTGTTTAGCAAGCGGCTTTAATTTAAAAAACTCGTCTCCAGGCAGCATGTTCCTAAACAATCTTTGTTCTATAGGCAACAAAATTAAAAAGAATGCAAAATAAATAATTAATTCGGTTTGCTCAGGATAATTTTTATTAATTAAATCATTTTGAAGTAAAATGGTAATCGTTGAACCGCTTAGTGTGTGCAAAAATAATACCCAAATTCCTTGCATGCCCATTACAAAGATATGCTGAAGGATTTTATTTTTTATAACGGTAAAAGATATGGCAAGATAAGGCAGCCATACTACGTATAAAATCAATTTATATAAAAATATATGTACATCGACATTTTTAAAAGTGAACATCAAAATTCCAATACTACAAATACTCCAAATTAATAATCGTTTCCAGAGTTTTTTAATTTGAAATTCCGACAAACTTTGACTAAATGGCAAATATCGAAGATACGCTCCGATCAAATTCATCAATGTTATCATTAACGGCATGATAAAAACTATCCATAACATGTTATTAATTAATTGTACGGCATGTGACATGATCGAAATCAGTACAATTATCAATAATATTATAACACATACCAAGTATATTGCAAAAAATAGTTTATACAGGCAAGATTTATGTTTACTTTATATTTATCTTGACAATTTTAAAGTAAAGGAGTATCATATAAACATATCAATTTTATATGTTTTGTTATAAATTTTAAAATTATTTGGAGGCAAATTATGAGTAAAATTTATCATAGTGTTACTGAATTAATTGGTGGTACGCCGCTTTTAGAGGCAAGAAATTTTGCCGAAGAAAATACTTTGGAAGCTACAGTTTTAGCGAAACTCGAATATTTTAATCCTGCCGGTTCCGTTAAGGACCGCATTGCTAAAGCGATGATTGACAAGGCTGAGAAAGAAGGAAAACTTAAAAAAGGTTCCGTAATAATTGAGCCGACGAGTGGAAATACCGGAATTGGTCTTGCAAGTGTAGCGGCAGCAAGAGGATATCGTGCAATTTTGACAATGCCAGAGACTATGAGCATTGAGCGTCGTAATCTCTTAAAGGCCTACGGTGCTGAAATTGTTTTGACTGACGGCGCAAAAGGTATGAAGGGTGCCATTGCAAAAGCTGAAGAACTTGCAGCAGCAACGCCTAAATCTTATATACCTTCGCAATTTACAAATCAGGCGAATCCGGAAATTCACGAGGCGACAACCGGACCGGAAATTTGGAAAGATACTAACGGAAAAGTTGACGTATTTATTGCTGGTGTTGGAACCGGCGGCACTTTAACTGGTGTTGGTCGTTACCTCAAAAAGCAAAATCCTAATGTTAAAATCATTGCCGTTGAGCCGTTGACTTCGCCGGTGCTGTCTAAAGGTACTGCCGGACCTCATAAGATTCAAGGTATTGGCGCAGGTTTTGTTCCGGAAACTCTCGACACCAAAATTTACGATGAGGTGTTGACGATAAGCAATGATGACGCTTTTAAATATGGTCGTCAATTTTCAAGAGCGGAAGGCGTATTGATCGGAATTTCTTCCGGTGCGGCGCTTGCAGCTTCAGTCCAAATTGCAAAGCGCAAAGAATTTAAAAATAAAACAATCGTTGTCTTATTGCCGGACACCGGAGATCGCTACCTTTCAACTGAACTTTTTGCATAATAAATTTTATTATATGTGTATAACGGTTCTATGTGTTATAATTGACATGTATGAACTGTTTTTTTATTGTTATGAGGTGATTTACAAATTGGAAAGTTCAACACTTTTTTATTTTTTGATAACATCTATATTGCTGACTCTTGCGCCAGGTCCTGACATTTTATATTTGCTTACAAAAAGCCTTGCTGACGGAGCAAAGAGCGGAATAATTTTAGCTGCCGGATTAATCAGCGGAATAGTATTTCATACAATGCTTGTAATGCTTGGTGTTGCGGCATTAATACAAAGTTCGCCGCTCGCCTTGACTTTGCTGAAATATTTCGGCGCAGCATATCTGCTCTTTTTAGCATTTGGCGCATTTAAGTCATCAGGAGAAATGAAATTAACGCGAGCAGATTCACAAACATCAACTGCAGCAATTTATCGACGCGGTGTGTTAATGAACGTACTTAATCCCAAAGTGCTGTTATTTTTCCTGGCGTTTTTGCCGCAATTTATAAATACTTCAGCCGAAATTTCCGTAAGTTTGCAAATTATTTTGTTAGGATTGACATTTGCGCTGCAAGGCTTTATAATTTTTTCAATCGTGGCGATTTGTGCTGGAAGACTTCGTAAAGTCATATTAAAAAATAAAAACCTCAACAAAATTTTTTCTGTCGTTGAAGGTTCAGTATTAACAATAATCGCTTTGGCATTAGTCTTTACGTGAAAAAGGATGAAGATTTTTTATGTCTATAATTAAAAGTGAAATTAATTCTTTGCCGAAAATTTCTGTAATTGTTCCATTGTACAATGCCGAAAAATATATCGCTCAATGCTTGGAAAGTCTTATAAATCAAACATTTAAAGAGGATTATGAAATTCTTGTAATTGACGATTGCAGCACTGACGGCAGTTTTGAAATTGTAAAAAGTTTTGTAAAAAAATCCAATGGACTTATAAGACTGATAAAACGCAAATGGAATTCAGGAACAGCGGCGATACCTAGAAATATGGGTATAAGGCTTGCTCGTGGAAAATATGTTGCATTTATCGACAATGATGATATGTTTACTCCAAATGCGCTTAAAGATATGTACGAAGCGGCGGAAAAAACGCAAGCTGATATTGTTCATGCCGAAAAGTGGCTCATACCTAAAGATAAGAGCGGAGAAATTAATAAAGATACGGCTTTCGGTGTAACAACTTACGAAAAAAACGGTTTTGTTGACAAGATCACTGTTGAAACTGACGATATTGCTAAACGAGTAAATCTGTTCTGTCAAGAGAGAATGTTTTGGAATATATGGACGAGTGCATATAGACGCGAATTTTTAAACGAAAATTATATTGAATTTCCTAATATGATAATTGCAGACGATATGATTTTTACTTTCTATTGCATTTGTCTGGCTAAAAAATATGTTCGTGTACCGAGTATATTCAATATTTATCGTTATCGTGGAGATTCGTTTTCCAATAACAGGTCTTCTGCCGAAAAAATAATTCATAATTGGGTAACTGTTATGGTTGAAGGCACGAAAGCACTTGATAAATTTATGAGCGAAATGGATTTTTTTGTAAATAATCCTGAAATTAAATATTCAACTCTTGATTATTTTGTAAAAAAACATTTGAGTTATACTGCCGCTGTTTATGCACAGGTTCCGGCTTACAAATTTTATGATATCGTGAAAAAGGAATTTGATAAAAATCCTGCTGATAATGTGACATTAACGACGCATTTATATAACATTGCGGAGATATACAGACTTAACATTCAAGTTATGACTAATAAAATTAATCAACTGCAACAACAAATTCAAGAACTTAAAAATAAGTAAAATTTATAAAAATTCCAAGAGGAATGACAATTATGTTATTAGAAATAATCAATAAAGAACCTTTAAAAAAATCACTTTCTATTGATGAAATTCCTGCAACTATAAGAACCGATATGCAAAAAATCATTGCAGAAAAGTGCAATTTGGATATTTCTAAATCGACGCTGAATTTAAATAAAAATGATTGTGGTCAAATCGTTTTAACTTTTAAAAAGGTTTATGACAAGATTCAGACTTTAAATTTTTCGCTAAATGAAGTAAAAAGCCTTGTTATTAATAATATAATGAGCAATTTATTTGACGTTTGGCGTCGATGTGAATATAGTTTGAGTTTTTTTGCAGCTATAAAACAAACATTTTCAGCGGCTATTATTACTGCTGTTCTATCAAGATATATTAATAACAGTAATATTGACGATATTTTGGACTTCTTTTTTGAAAAGAAAGATAAAATTTTCAGCAAAAACAGACCGATAAAAACCATTGCGTTATATTATTACAGCATGTTCAATAATGGTATTGCTCGATTTATAACGCTGATTGTGCCGATTTTACTTGATATGGGTTATAAAATTGTCGTAATTACTGATGACATTGATGAGGAGCGAGATTATCCTTTGCCGCAAAGTGAGAATCTTAAAAGAATCGTCATAAAAACGCCATATGATAATTTTTTGGGTCGTTTGGAAGAACTCACAAATTATGTAAATGAGTATAAAATTGATTTATTCTGTAGTCATGCTTATTATGGAAAATTTCAACCGCTTTATCAGATTCTCTTTTTTAAATTGCTTAATGTTCCGGTTGTTATGGAAATGCACAACATTTTTACCGTAATAGTTCCATTTAATCGAAAATTAGATAAAATTTACAGATTGGCAGATGCTATAATCAATTTATCTCGTACGGATAAGACTTTTTGGAGTAATCAAGGTTGTAATTGTTACTATATACCGAATCCCATTTATAAAGAAATCGTTGAAAATAGAACCAAGCGCGATCCTAAAGTCAATAGAAAAACTATTCTTTGGATTGGACAATTTAATAATCAAAAGCAACCTTTGGAAATCGTTCCTGTTATGAAAGAAGTTGTCAAATATATTCCAGATGCTAAGATAAATGTTGTGGCAAATCCTACTGATAAAATTTTATTTGAAAAAGTACAATCCGATATAAAATCAAATTCTCTTGAAAAAAATGTAAACCTTTGTGGATTTCATTTAAATGTTGCACCTTTTTTTGAGTCAGCAGATGTTATGTTAATGACTTCGGCGGTGGAAGGTTTTCCTTATATTGTAATTGAAAATAAACTTTATGAACTGCCTTTGGTTTGTTATGAACTGCCATATTTAGAATTTTTCCGTAATGGCAAAGGCTATATCAGCGTCAGACAACAAGACAGACATGCCGCTGCAATGGCTATCGTTAAGATTTTGACTGATGACGACCTAAGAGAGAAGATGTCGATCGAAGCACGCGAAAGCATTCAGCCTTTTATTGATTATGATATTGCCGGCGCATGGAAAAAAGTTTTTGACGACGTTGAAGCTAATATAAGGCATGATGAGAAAAATTTTGAAATGGAACAAATTGAACTTTTAATGATGCAAAGTTTATCAAATCAAAATATGCAAATCCGATATTTAAATAATGTTGTAAATAATCTCAAACAACATAAATAATTCCAAAGGCGGTGTTTATTTGAAAAAATCTTCAAAACCATTAGTTTCTGTCGTTTGTACTGCTTATAATCATGAAAAATATATCAGACATGCTCTAAATGGATTTGTAACGCAAGAAACAAATTTTCCATTTGAGGTGCTTGTCCACGATGACGCCTCAACTGACGGTACTGCTGATATTATTCGTGAATATGAATCGAAATTTCCTAACATAATCAAACCGATTTATCAAACTGAAAATCAATACAGTAAAAAAATTAAAATTTTAAAGACATTTGTTTATCCAAAAGTTCAAGGCAAATATATTGCTATTTGCGAAGGTGATGATTTTTGGATTGATAAAAATAAGCTGCAAAAGCAAGTGGATTATTTAGAAAACCATTCGGATTGCTCTTTTACATTTCATCCGGTACATATTGTTGTCAATGAAAAATCAAATAAGAATACCAGATATTGGGACAAAGAATTAGATTTTGACGCTGAAAAAATAATTGCAGTAACAGGTGGCGGATATGGAATTGCGGTTCCGACCGTTTCAATGTGTTTTAAAACAGATATAGCTTTAAATTTTCCTAAATTTCGTGAGATAGCTCCTGTTGGCGATTTACCTTTGCAAATTTTGTTATCATTGAATGGATTTGCACACTACTTTCCAGATATAATGGCTTGCTACAGACAAGGTCATGAAGGTTCTTGGACTGCCAAAAGGGAAAATAATAAAGAATTTGATGCAAAAAATTGTGTAAATGTTATAAAAATGTTTACTGAATTAAACAGATATACTGAAGGAAAATATCAAAAAGTCATATCGCATAGAATTTTTGCATATATGCAAGGTTTACGAAAACTTGGTATGCTGCAAATTGATCCTGTAATTTATAAAATTTATGCTGATTTGGAACAAGATATACGCAAGTATCAAGAAAGTTTGGTTGATAATATCGTTGCTAAATTAGCAGATTATTAAATATAAAAAGGTGAAATATTTTTGAATAAAAAAATTTTAGTGACCCAATCCTCAATGCCGCCATTAGACGAGTATTTAGAACTTATTAAAGATATTTGGAATACTCGTTGGCTCACAAATATGGGCAAGTATCACAAGGAATTTCAAGCTAAATTAAAAGAGTATTTGGACACCGAAAATATTGAATTGTTTACAAATGGACATATGGCGCTGGAACTTTCACTGCAGGCAATGAACTTTCAACGCGGCAGAACTGAAGTTATAACTACGCCTTTTACATTTGCCTCGACAACTCATGCGATTATTAGAAATGGCTTAACACCGGTGTTTTGTGATATAAATCCTGTTGACTTTACCATAGATGTAACGAAGATTGAAGAATTGATAACTGACAAAACTTGTGCAATTATGCCGGTTCATGTCTATGGAAATGTTTGTAATGTCGATGAAATTGAGCGCATTGCGAAAAAATATGAACTTAAAACAATTTATGATTCGGCGCATACTTTTGGAGTGCGTTATAAAGGTGTAAGTACCGCTAATTTTGGTGATTTATCAATTTTCAGTTTTCATGCAACGAAAGTTTTTCACACGATTGAAGGCGGCGCAGCATGTTTTCACGATACTAAAATTGGCAGGAAACTATATCACCTAAAAAATTTTGGAATTACCGGACCGGAAACGGTAGACGGTATTGGTGCAAATGCCAAAATGAATGAATTTTGCGCAGCTATGGGTATTTGTAATTTACGTCATGTTGATGAAAACATTTCTAAGCGAAAATTGGTTTACGAACGCTACATTGACAACTTTTCAAATGTTGACGGTTTGCAGCTCAATAAATTCAGCAAAGATATAACGCCGAATTATGCTTATTTTCCTGTTATCTTCGATGAAAAAATATTCGGTTCGTCGCGTAATGAAGTTTTTGAACAACTTGCAAAAAATGACATTCATGTCAGAAAATATTTCTATCCGTTGACAAATTCTTTTGAATGTTTTCATGGAATGTTTGACGTGTCGGAAACACCAATCGCTTTACATATCAGTAATCGTGTATTGACGTTGCCGATCTATTCCGAACTCTCACTTGATGACGTAGATAGAATTTGTGAAATTTTGTTGACATGTAAGAAATAAAATTATAATTTCATTTTATTAAAGAGGTTTACAATGATTATTATTTTTTCCGGCTATAATCAACGCGCAGTAATTTCATTCATTCGGACTCTGGAAAAAAATCAAATTGACTCATACAGCATTATTGCTGTAAATCATGATCCAATTTTGCTTACAAAATATAGAAAAAAAGTTTCTTATGTTCGACAGATTAAGGCTCTTGATTCGGAAGAAATTTTTTTTGCTTTAAATAAAATAAAAAATTCTGTCACTAATCAAAAATTATTTATAGCGCCGTCTACAGAAGCACTAAACAGATTTTTGCTCCAAAATCGAACCCAATTTGAAAATGCAGGTTTTATAATTCCTTTGGTTGATGAAAATCTTTATGAAAAAATCTCTGATAAGAAGAAATTTTCTAAATTATGCCAAGCATATGGGATATTGACTCCAAAAGAAATCACTAAATTTAAACCTTTTAAGCCTGTTGTTGCAAAACCAAATAAATATTTTTCTTCTGACGGCAAAATTTATAGTCCTCAATTTATTTTTACTGAAAGCGAATTTGATGATTTTTTAAAAATTCATGTAAAAGACGACTTTACTTATCAAGAATTTTTAAATGGCGGTGACAGCTTTTATTTATTGTTTTATTTTTCCAAAAAAGGAAATGTCTATTCTTTCTCTCAAAAAAATTTGTCGCAGCAAAGTGCTGGTAAGTCCATAATTGCAGCAATTTCTGCTTCATATCATAAAAATAGCGGTATTGTCAATCCGTATATAAATTTATTTAAGCAAGAAAAATTTTTTGGCTTAGTTATGGTTGAAATTCGTCATTACAATAATAATTACTATATGATAGAAGCTAATCCGCGATTTTGGGGACCATCGCAATTATTTTGTGATGCTGAGTATAATTTTTTTGAATTTATGTTGAAAGATTATGAGTTAATTGAAAAATGTTCCGAAAAGGTCAAAAATTCAGTGTATTACTGGCAAGGTGGCGATGGAATTAAAACCGTTTGGCATGAAGCCGGATTGAACTTTTTTGAAAACAATAAGGAAAAATTTTTGGAATCTGAAATATATAAAAGAGAGGATACAATGGATATTTACAAATTAGAAAAATTACAGCGGCTCTATTCATCAACGAGTAAACATTCAAATTATCAAGTTTTGCCTAAAAAATTGGAGAGTCTTATTGATTCATCTAATTTAAAAATAAAATCTCGATATGAAATTGAGCGTATGAATTATATAAAAAAATATGTAAATTTTGATGGTTTAAATGTTTTAGATATTGGAGGCAATACTGGCTTTTTTACTTTTGAATGTTTGGATTGTTCAGCAAATCATGTTAATTACTTTGAAGGCAACAAAACTCATGCCGAATTTGTAAGTATTGCAGCAGAATTGTTAAATTTAAAGGATAAAATTACCGTATCACCGCAATATTATTTATTCGACAAAAAGATAAATTGCGATATAATATTTAATTTAAATGTTGTGCATCACTTGGGCGATGATTTTTATAAATGCAAAGCTAAATCAGATGCCAAAGAAAAAATGCTGGATTGTTTAAATTCATTATCCGATAGCGCAAATATAATGATTTTCCAAATGGGATTTAATTGGAAAGGCGATCCTAATTGTTGTCTATTTGATCGAGGATTAAAAAAAGAAGTTATTGATTTTATAACTTGCGGCACAAAAAAATATTGGAAGATCATTTCGATTGGCATAGCCGAAAAAATTAATGATTCTGTAGTTTATGAAGACCTTAACGAAAAAAATATTCAAAGACAAGATGAATTAGGTGAATTTTTAAATAGGCCTTTATTCATAATGGAATCTATAAATCATTGAATTTATAGTAAACCTGTCAACTTTAACCAAGAAAGAGTCAAACGAAAGGTTAAAACAGAATGAATGAAAGACTTGAAAGGCAATTAAAATTTGCACTTGAAATTGATAAGGCTAAAAATATCTTTCGGCAAACGCATTTGTCAGAACACGGTAGAAATGAAAATGACGCCGAACATTCCTGGCATATGGCGATAATGGCTTGGCTTTTGAAAGAATACTCAAATGACGAAATTGATATATCAAAGGTTATTCTGATGTGTTTGATTCACGATCTCGTTGAAATATATGCAGGCGACACTTATGCTTATGACACTGAAAATTTAAAAACGCAACAATCAAGAGAAAATGAGGCAAAAGAAAAATTATTTTCAATATTGCCGGAAGATCAAAAGGCAAAATTAATTGCATTGTTTGACGAGTTTGAAGCATATCAAACAGCGGATTCAAAATTTGCTCATGCTATGGATAATCTGCAACCGCTCATACTTAATGATAGCAATGACGGCGGTGATTGGCGTGAACATCAAGTTACAGAGCAACAAATTTATAATCGACAGAAAAAAACTGCACTTGGTTCCAAAAAACTCTTTGAGGTGGCAAATAAAATTATCATCAACAATATAAATAAAGGCAATATCAAAAAGTAGTGTTCAAAAATTTTATTTAATGTTGAGCGAGGTGATTAAACATATGGCAAATGAGTTGCAAAGAGGTCAAAAAGCCGATATTACAAAAAATAATCCTGCGTTAAAAAAATTAAACATTGCGCTTAACTGGCAGGCAGATTCTTCCATTGAGCTTGATACGTCGGCTTTTCTTCTCGGCGATAATGGCAAAGTCGCTGACGAATCTGATTTTGTATTTTACAGCAATCCTGCTCATTCCTCTCAAAGCGTTCGACTTGCAAATAATCAACTGGAGATTGATTTATTAAAGGTGCCTTCTAATGTCAATAAAATCGCAATTACTCTGACGATTTACAGTAGGCACAATTTCAGTCAAGTTAAAAATGCTGTCATTAACGTTAATGATTTAATAACCTTCAAATTTGGCGAAAATCTTTCGAGTGAAACGGCGATTGTTGTAGCTGAAATTTACAGATACAAAGGTGAATGGAAATTTAACGCCGTCGGTGCAGGTTTTAATGGCGGACTTGCGGCGCTTTGCAAAAATTTCGGTGTCGATGTCAGTGATGATACTTCAGCACCGCCGCCGACTGTATCACAACCTAAGCCTCAACCTGCTGCACCGCCACAGTCGACGACGCCGGTTCAAAGTTCAGCAACTTCAACACCATCAACTGAAAACATACGCAAGCCAATGCGATTGGATCCGCCAAGTGCGCCGACTAACAGGCAGTCGATATCGTCTTCAATGCCGCCACCTTCAACGTCATCAACTTCTGACACATCTAAAAGAGTCGATCTCAAAAAAGTCGAACTCAAGAAAGGCGAAAAGGTCAGTTTAGTTAAAACCGGTGCCACCTTAGGCGAAATTGTTATAAATCTTAATTGGACACAGCCTCAAAAAATGAGACAATCAGGTGGCTTTTTAAGCAGAATTTTCGGCGGCTCTCAAAGTGATAAAATTGATTTAGACCTTGCCTGTCTCTATGAACTTCAAGACGGCAATAAAGGCGTTGTCCAGGCACTTGGTAAGTGTTTCGGCTCTCTTGAAAAACCGCCATATATTGCTCTTGACGGCGACGACAGAACCGGTGCAAAGACTACAGGCGAAACGATTCGCGTCAACGGCAAGTATGTAGACAAAATAAAGCGAATTTTAGTTTTTACTTTCATTTACGAAGGCGTTGCTAATTGGCAGCAAGCTGACGGCGTTGTAACGGTTAAATGTCCTGGCAGTCCTGATATAATCGTTAAAATGGACGAATACGGCTCCGATTTACCAAATTGCGGCATAGCGCTGTTGGAAAATCAAGGCGGCACTTTTAGCGTTGAAAAGATAGTTAAATTTTATCAGTCGACACGATATTTAGATCAGGACTTTAACTGGGGACTTCGCTGGACAAGCGGCAGAAAATGATTATATTTAGGAGGGTTTTATCATGGCAGCAGTATCATTGAAGAAGGGCGCAAAAGTCGATTTGACCAAAGGTCGTCCAAACTTAAAAAAAGTTCTTGTCGGATTGGGTTGGGATATTAACAAATATGACGGCGGTAAGGCTTTTGACCTTGATGCCGCAGCTTTCATGCTCGGTGCTAACGGCAAAGTTACTGACAATTTGGATTTTGTCTTTTTTAACAACCTTAAGGATCCATCCGGCGCAGTACAGCATATGGGCGACAACTTAACAGGTGAAGGCGAAGGCGACGACGAAGTAATTAAAATCGACCTTTCAAAAATTCCGGCTAAAATTGAAAAGATTGACTTCACCGTTACAATTTATGAAGCAGTTGAACGCCGTCAAAATTTCGGACAAATTGAGAATGCTTATATTCGCATTGTTGACGATGAAACCGGTGAAGAACTCATTCGTTATGATCTTGGCGAAGATTTTTCCGTTGAGACGGCAGTTGTCGTTGGTGAAATTTATCGCCGCAACAACGAATGGAAATTTAATGCAATCGGTTCCGGCTGGCAGGAAGGTTTTGCTGCTCTTGTCAGAAATTACGGCGTAGACGTATAGTTAAAGTAATTTTGCATTATAGATTAGAAAAGTCTTGACTTTATGCAGATATTCTGTTATATTCTTTAAGGCTTTGATATGGCGCTATTTTTCGGAGGTAATTTTATGGACATGAGTATTGCAGCAATGTCAGTTGACATTCATCAGGCAAAAGTTTGGCAAGATATTGGTATCGCTATGCTCGACAAAGCCATTGAAGCTGATACTGATATGATTGAAGAAGCCATAGAAATTGGCAACTTTGATCCTAATTTGGGTCATAATATTGATATTTCCATTTAACCTAAAAATAATATGTGGAACGTTGTTCCAAATTCTAAACTAAATTGGAGGTAATTTTTAATGACTAAAACTGAATTAGCGGCAAACGTCGCAGAAAGAGCCGGTCTTACAAAGAAAGATGCTGACAAGGTATTAAATGCTGTATTTGAAAGCATTAAGAGTGCTCTTGTTGAGGGTGACAAAGTTCAAATCATCGGTTTTGGTACTTTCGAGATCAGAGAGCGTGCAGCTCGTAAAGGCCGTAACCCACAAAATGGTGCTGAAATTAACATTCCTGCATCAAAACTTCCATCATTTAAAGCAGGCAAGGCCCTTAAAGAATCTGTAAATCCGAAATAATTAAATCTGATAAATCAACTAAAAAAATTAAATCGCCGACATTTAAGCCGACGATTTTTTTATTGATAATTTTTCTAATATGTTGCCTGCTGCTGCTCAACATAGAGAGCGCGAACGGCGATATTAATTGATTGAACGATTAAACCCGTTGAAAATTCAATGACTTCGCGTACTTTATTTTGCGTTTGCGATATGAGCGTAGGAATGTGACTTCCATAACTTAAAATCACTTCGCAAGAAATTGACAATCCGTAATTTTCATCGCCTTGTAAGACATGCTTAATATTAACATTTTTGATTTTTTTGACCGACTCTTTTGCTTTAAGAGTCTTTTCAACGATTGAACGAATCACTAGATCATCAATAACTAACTTTCCGTAATAACTGAATATAGGACGGACTATAGATTTCTCGCCGAGTTTGCGCCGTCTGACTCTTGAATGTTTAAAAAGTGACTGCAGCGGATCAATCAGAAAGCCGGAAAAGTGCGGTTTAAGTTCAATCGTCGGTACAGGTATAATATGTTTGCCTTCTTTGAGCCGGTGAAATTGTGCTTCTGCCATTTCAGATTTACTTGCGATATCTTCGATATGAATGATTAATTGGATCGACGGCAATTCAAGTGTTCTGGCAATTTTATGCACCATATTTTCGGAAGTACCTATTATTAAAATTCTATGCGGTTTGACCTCATTGATAGCCTTGCGTACTTCTTCAGCATGACCCGGAAGAATAAAAATTGCACGACGAACCGCCATAATTTTACTTTTTTCCGTCTTAGCAGAAGCGCCTGCAATAATTTTTCCGTTTTGAATCAAGATGCCGTCATCAATGATAGCGTCCGCGTTGTGCTCCTTAGCGACTTTTAAAGCACGATGACTTTTACCAGTGCCACTTGAGCCTACTAAAGCAATAACGTCCATAGTTAAAAATTTGCTCCTAACGTCAAAAAGTTTTCAAAAAATTTTTTTAATTATTATACATTAAGCAACACAATTTGTCCACGTTTTTTTCAGCTTTTTAAAGACTTAGTTTGCCAGTCTATAAAACTTCTCCGCAAACTCATCTTCGATAGTAAATTCCCCTAGCTCCTTAACATAACGTGAAGCAGTACCATGAAAATCAGAGCCACCGGTTATCAAGAAATTATGCCTTTGAGCAATTTCCGTATAACGTGCAACATCTTCAGCGGTATGCAAAGGATAAAAGACTTCTAATGCGTCAATGTTGTAATTATTGCAAATTTCTTCAACCAAATTTTCATCGTTAATTAATTTTGGGTGAGCAAGTGCAACTATTCCGCCGGCTTTATGAACTAAGTTAATGATTTCCTCGATTTCCAAAAGGTAACGCGGAACATATGCCGGTTGTCCTTTTTGCAACATGTTTTCAAAGGCTTCGCGAACGGTTTTAAAGCAACCATTTTTCACTAATGCGCGTGCAATATGAGAACGACCTATGGATTTACTGGTACCGGCAACTTTTAAAACGTCTGTCTCACGAATTTGCAAGCCATTGGATTGAAGTTTTTGCATTATTTCGCTAAACCTAATCCAGCGCGCTTCAATTACATCGTTGAGTTTGTCCTGTAAATTGCCGTTATAAATGTCAATATTATATCCGACTAGATGAACGTCGTGATCTGGATTGTTAGCGCTAAATTCAATACCGGGAATAATTTTTATACCTTTATTTGGATACAAGTCGTTTTCATACAGGTGACAAATTCCGTCAACCGTATCATGATCTGTAATGGAAAGGTAATGTAAACCAAGTTTTTTAGCTGCAGAAATGAGTTCTTCTGGTGAAAAGCTGCCGTCTGAAAAATTGGTATGTGTATGCAAATCACTAGCCATAAGTATCTCCATTAATGACTAAATCAATAAATTAAGGGTAAAATTAGTCATTCTCAAAAGAAGTAATGCGTAATGCGTCGAAAGAAAAAATCGAAAAAAAGCATTACGCATTGTGTATAAATTTTCAACGAGGTTCAACAATAAGTTTGATAGCAGTACGCTCGCTACCGTCAATTTCGATATCCGTGAAAGCTGGAATACAAATTAGATCCACGCCATGCGGTGCAACAAAGCCACGTGCAATAGCAACCGCTTTGACCGCTTGGTTCAGCGCACCAGCACCGATCGCCTGCATTTCAGCGCTACCGCTCTCACGAATTACTCCGGCAAGTGCTCCGGCGACGGAATTAGGATTGGATTTTGCTGATACCTTTAAAATTTCCATGATCCGTTCCTCCTCTCTTGTTGCATTTAAAACGATTGCTAATTCTCCGGTTGCTGCGGCTTTTTCTACGTCTAAGTTATTCTGTTGTTTAGATATTCTCTAAATTAATTTTAAATCCTGCATAAATTTTCTAATTTGTCATAATTTTTCTAATCTACAAAAAATCCCACTAATTCCTTAGTGAGACATTTATTTGTTTCTATTAATCAACTTGCTGATAAATTCTTTCGATATTTACAGCCTTATTAGTCTTATCGTCAATATCAATAATGGCTCCGCAATATATACAGGAACCTTCGGCAACTTCAAATCTGCTCGGCAGCGTGGTCAAAAAGTGATTGATTATTATTTCAGTGCGAACACCTAAAACAGAATCATAAACACCGACCATGCCGAGATCAGTTATATAAGCAGTGCCTTGTGGTAACAGTCGTGAGTCAGCGGTTTGTACATGAGTATGAGTTCCAAAAATGGCTGTAACTTCACCGTCAAGATAAAAACCCATTGCCATTTTTTCTGAAGTAGTTTCTGCGTGGAAGTCCAAAAGTATAATATCACAATTTTTTTTAAGTTCCTTGACAACTTCTGCGGCTTTGGTAAAAGGCGAATCAATCAGCGGCATAAAAGTTCGACCGGAAAGATTCATCACGCCGATATTTTTTGCACGATGAGGATATATGCAGTAACCTTTTCCAGGCGTATCGTCAGGATAATTTGCCGGACGAATTAAAAATGGTTCGTCGTCAATGATTTTCAAGATGTCCTTATTATCCCAAATGTGATTGCCACTTGTTATGATGTCAGCGCCGCCGGTAAGCAGTTCCGTAAAAGTATTGTAAGTCAGTCCTTTGCCATGCGCGGCATTTTCACCATTGACAATGACAACATCAATATTTTTTTCGGCTTTTAACTTTGGAGTATAATTGCAAAATGCCTTTCTACCACTGCGACCGACAACATCGCCAACTGCCAATATACGCAAAAAACCCACTCCGTCCTAATTATTATAAATTATAACTCTCTCTCGTTCACGAACGCCGACTAAACGGTTTTCAATGCGAATCTGTCTGATGTTACTCAACATTTGCTCAAGATAATCTTCCTGTGCCATGACATAATCATCGTCATTAGATTCGCCGTCGACTTCTTCGATCAGATTGTCGCCAAAATAATTAATTGCCAATTCAGTTAAAAGTGTCAATTCACCGTAAGTCAAAGTTGCCATATCGCGACGTACGTTTACAAAACAAGTTTCAAATATTCCTTCGACGTTGAGTTCGATTGTGGCATTTCCGAGACCTTCAAGATTGTGATACGCTTCAACGCTGTCCGCGACGTATTTTAAAAAGCCTTCAAATTCGTCCTTTGAGAATTGACCTTTTAATGCAAAAGAAAGTTCAAGCATACCGTCCTTAGGATCATAGGAAACCGCCTGCACTGACGGATAAACAACTAAAATCGACGCCAATAGACGGCTGGCGTCAAGATTTGGCTTTTTATTCCTACTCAAAAAGTCAAACATATTTTGCCTAAACCTCCTTTGATAACTTCATAATTATCTAGCATAGTCTATAACGCGAGTTTCGCGAATTAATGTAGCTTTAATTTGTCCAGGATAATCCAATTCTTTTTCGATTCGTTTAACGATATCATGAGCAAGCGACACCGCTTCCAGATCGTCAATCTTGTCCGGTTTAACCATGACGCGGATTTCGCGACCGGCTTGTATTGCAAAACAGCGATCTACGCCTTCAAATGATTCGGCAATATCCTCTATCATTTTGAGTCGCTTAAGATACATTTCAAGGCTTTCACGTCTTGCACCAGGTCTTGCAGCGGATACCGCGTCGGCGGCAGCGACTAAAACGGCCTCAACCGTTGTAGCTTCAATGTCGCCGTGATGTGAAGCAATAGCATTAATGACATTTTTATTTTCGCGATAACGTTTTGCAAGGTCAGCACCTATTGTGACGTGTGGTCCTTCAATTTCATGATCAACTGCTTTGCCAATGTCGTGTAAAAGTCCTGCACGTTTCGCAAGGTTGGCGTCAACTCCCAATTCACTCGCCAAAATTCCGGCTAACTGTGCAACCTCAATCGAATGATCTAAGACATTTTGACCGTAACTTGTACGATACTTTAAGCGACCAAGAAGTTTAATCAATTCCGGGTGGATTCCATGAACGCCGACTGCGAAAGTTGCTTGTTCGCCTGCCTCTTTCATTCGAGAATCAACGTCGCGTTTAGCCTTCTCAACCATTTCTTCAATTCTTGCTGGATGTATTCTGCCGTCGGAAATTAATTTTTCGAGTGCAACTCTGGCGATTTCACGTCGGACCGGATCAAAACCGGAAAGTATGACTGCTTCAGGCGTATCGTCAATGATTAAATCAATGCCCGTCAAGGTCTCCAAAGTGCGAATATTTCTGCCTTCGCGTCCGATGATTCTACCTTTCATGTCGTCACTTGGCAGCTCCACTACTGAAACCGTAGTTTCTGCAACGTGATCTGCCGCGCAACGTTGAATGGCGACACTTAAAATATCTCGTGCCTTTTTGTCGGATTCGTCTTTTATTTGCGCCTCGTATTCCTTGATTTTTAAAGCCTTTTCGTGTTTTAAACCTTCCTCAACTTCCGTCATCAAAATACTTCTTGCTTCATCTCTGCTCAAGGCGGCGATTCGCTCCAATTCGGCATTTTCCTTAGCTTGCATTGAATCGAGTTGTATTTGAGCTTCGTTTAACCTTGCCTCTTTTTTGCTGAGAAACTGTTCCTTTTTTTCGATCGCCTCAAGTTTTTTATCAAGATTTTCTTCCTTTTGAACGACACGGCGCTCTTGACGTGAAATTTCATTTCGTCTTTCTTTGGTATCACGATCAAGTTCTTGGCGCATGCGATGTATTTCCTCTTTTGCCTCAATGACGGCTTCTTTTTTTTCAGCAAGACTCTTTTCCTGAGCTTCAGCGATTATACGATTTGCTTCTTCTTCTGCGACGTTAATTATATTTTGAGCCTCGTCTTCTTCGCCCTTTCTACGCTTGTAACCTAGTTGTTTGCCGAAGAACACGCCAGCCAAGATAGCAAATACGATTAATAATACTGCAATTTTTATATCTATAATACTCACACCCTTAATCAGTTAATTTTTAATCACTCCACATCTTTTAATTTTATAGATTATTGCTGAATATGTCAATGTTTATGGCAAATTTTTTTAACGATTAATTTGGATCAAATTTCTTTTCGACTGCCTCAAGGATTGAATCGCGGCGCAACTTTGAAGCTGTAAAATAATCATGGATTGCCTGTCTGTCTCCACGTTCGATAGCGGCGATCACTTCGTCGAAGATGTTTTTCATGTCGCGAAGGTTAGCCGCAATGGCCTCGCCATTCGTCATGCAAATATCAGACCACATGTCAGCATTCGATGAAGCTATGCGCGTTGTGTCTTTAAAGCCGCCGCCGATCAACTTAATGCAAGAATCAAGATCACTGCCGGCACGGTTGAGCAAAGTCACGAGTGCCGCCGCCGTCACATGTGGTACATGACTTATAATTGAAGCGCAACGGTCGTGTTTTGCGATGTCAAGTGTCGTAAAATTTGCTTCGGTCAACTCAAGAAGGCTAATCAACTTCGCCTGAACTTCACTTGGTGCGCCCGTATCCTCAACGATCACATAAGCTTTGCCCTTAAAAAGGTCCTTCTTCGCTGCGGTTACGCTACTGAGTTCGCGACCTGTCATTGGGTGTCCGGCTATGTAGTAGATATCCGGCGGCAGAATTTTTTTGAGTTGTTCCCAAATATATTGCTTAGTGCTGCCGGCGTCGGTGATGATTGTGCCGGACTTCAAATATGGCAGAATCTTTTTAACCATTGGCACGATTTGTAAGACCGGCGGCGACAAAAATACTATATCAGCGTCAGTGACGACGGCTTCGACATCTGGTGCAGCAAAGTCAACGGCACCAAGTTTTACTGCCAAGTCCATTGACTTCTGCGTGCGACAAAGACCCGTAATGTAAATTTTGTCGCCAAGTTTGTCCTTGAGGCAAAGACCTAGCGAACCGCCAATTAAGCCGACACCAATTATCGCAAGTTTAATTTTGTTCATAACTTTCTATCCATGATCTTTGCAATGGCGCTTAAATCCTTCATCAGTCTGCTGAAATTCTTAGGCGTTAGTGACTGATCGCCGTCTGACAGTGCCATTTCCGGATGTGGATGTACTTCGATTATCAATCCGTCGCAACCTGCCGCAACTGCTGCACGTGCCATTGGTTGAACCATTTGCCAACGACCGGTGCCGTGACTTGGATCAACGATTATTGGCAAGTGCGAAAGTTCCTTGACTGCCGCCACTGCCGATAGATCAAGCGTATTGCGTGTGAAGGTTTCAAAAGTCCTTATACCGCGCTCGCAAAATATGACTTGCTCGTTGCCGCCGGTCATTATGTACTCAGCCGCGTTGAGCCATTCGCTTATTGTCGCTGAGAGTCCGCGTTTCAACAACACCGGTTTTTTTGCCTTGCCGAGAGCTTTTAACATTTGGAAGTTTTGCATATTCCTTGCACCGACTTGAAGAACGTCCGCGTACTCCTCAATGACTGAAATATCATCTTTGTCAACGACTTCGGTTATGACTTTGAGTCCATTTTCATCAGCCGCCTGTCTGAGTAGTTCAAGACCCTTTTCGCCTAAGCCTTGAAAATCGTAAGGACTGGTTCTTGGTTTGAAAGCACCGCCGCGTAGGAATTTTGCACCGGCACTTTTAACCGCCTTTGCCGACTCTTTGAGCTGTTCAAGGCTTTCGACGCTGCAAGGTCCTGCCATTACGACTAATTCATCGCCGCCAATTTCAACATCGCCGACTTTGACAATGGTATTTTGCGGGTGAAAATTGCGACTGACCATTTTGTACTTTTCAGTTATGCGAACGGTTTTATCAACGCCGTCCATCATGTTCATTTCTAAGTTGGCAATGGTCTTCTTGTCACCGATAACGCCTACGATTGTGACTTCCTCGCCTTCGGAAAGGTGTGCGCGAAGTCCCAAATTCTCCAGTCTCTTAACTACGTTGGCTAAGTTGTCCTTAGTCGCAGTAGGTTTCATTACTATAATCAAAAATTGTCACTCCAATCAATGTAAAACGAGATACAATATTATTTTACCACAAGTTTTGAAATTATTCAATCATGATTTGTGATTTTTAATTAATATAAGTGCGTCGCCGACAGGTCTTTCTTTGCCGTCGCTCGGTGAATTTACTATATCGCCTTTGAGGACCAATTCCGTTGAGCCGCCGCCGTCTAAATTGATTGCGTTGACTGCACCGAAGTCGTTGAGCAAAATTGCGGACCATTCCTGCAAGGTGCAACCTTTACTGTGTGCTTGGCGACCGTCAACAACCGCAAAGATGTAGTCGCCGTATTTACTGACACCGACTGCGGATCGCGGCGCTCGTCCAACTCTTATGTCGGCAGGAAACTTTTCAGCGTCAACCGTCACATAAATTGCGCCGTCCTTGACGAGTGTTGGTCCTGCTCCGATGACGTGGATTGCCTTATCAAAATCGCTTTTGCCGTCAACGTCAATGATCGACTCGTCAAATACAACTCTGTCGCCGATTTGCGTATCCTTAAAAAGTTCAGCCGCCTTGCCGTGTGCACTCACTACGTAACCATTGACCGGAATGGTGTTATTGCCCTTGCCGTTGAAAATTTCCGTTACAATGCCGTCAACGACAATGTATTCAACGCCGAAGTCATTTGTACCGGTAGTTTTGCCCTGATGAACGTTGTAAATTACCACACTGTCGGCGCCGCGTTCACAATCAACGCCGCCAATACTTAGCGACTGACCGTTAATAGTGATGTTGCCATAGTAGTTTGTCCTGCCGAAAATCGTCGTGCCGTCAGCGTTAATGCCTATTGTCGAGCGAGTGAAGTAAGTTGTACCGGCAACTACGCCGTCAATCTTGGTGTTGCCTAAGATTTCTCCGCTGAGTGCGAAGTAACTTGCGTTGATCGCGGCGATTGCGTTGTAGGAATTGCTCATCGCTTTAACCGTCGTCCTGCCGGGAACTTGACCGCGTGCCAAAACCGGTTGTAAGCTGTACTTTTCATGGTCGGCGATTATCGCAAAAGCCATTATGCCGTCACGATTGACCATGCGAAATTCCAGTCCTTCGGCTTCCTCAAGTTCTGGTGTTGGCGGCGTTGAAGATTCCGTCGGCACTTCCGGTATCGAATAGTCCGGAATGTTTGGCGGTTCACTTGGCGGCAAATTGGTATTGATTGGCGGCACGTCGTCCATTGGCGGCAAATATATTTCCTGCTCTGCCGGTTCATCGGGTACAAATTCCTCGATTGATTCATCTGCCTTCGGTTCCGGTGAGGTGCGAGTTGGCTTTTGATTTACCTTTGTCGTTGAAGTTGAGTTTTCATTGCGTTCGACAATTCTTGCTGATTCCACGACTTCGGTTGCCTCGACGGTTTGGCACATCGTAAAGATCAGCATAACTAATATTAATAATCGTATCACTTAAAATGTCCTCCGCGTTATCAATAAAAATCCTGCAGTCAATTTAAAGCCGCAGGATTAATTGTCTCACGATATTGATATCAAGTCAACTGTTTGTAGATAAAATCAGCAAGTCCGATTCCGCCGGCATTTGCCATTTCTTTGGTGAGTTCCTCGTGATACATATCTTGATAAATTTCCATTGAGTTGTCGTCGCCAAAGAGTTCGTCTTTTGGGACGGTCTTATACATTTCGGTGTACATCATTTTTAAAAGGATCGCCTCAAGCTCAACGCTTGCCTCTCGGATTTCCTTATTGCGCTGTGCAATTTCTTCGGCGGTCATGACCTTGACATTTGCTTTGGTGGCGTTGTTAATTTTGCTTGTTGCCTGGTCAAGTGCCGCCTGAAAAGTGTTATCCTCGTTGATGATATCTGCACCTTCGCTGCCGGTGTTGGTCGAATGCGTCTTGGGCAAGAGGTTATTTAATGCGCTGATACTACTCACAATCATCACTCCAATCAAACGTTGTCAACTATATATTCGATTAACTGCGTCGAGAACTTTAGCATTTATAAAAAAAATCTTCCCATTAGGGGAAGGTCACCGTTATCTTTGTGTTCTTCAAAAAAAAAGGACTAATGAAAATTACTTTTGATTGGTGCCGAAGATCGGACTTGAACCGATACGTTGTTGCCAACGGCAGATTTTGAGTCTGCTGCGTCTGCCAATTCCGCCACTTCGGCGTCAACACAAATATTGTAGCACGCCAAATTGAAATTGTCAAGAGTATTTTTAGAAAATTTAACGGCAGTCAATGTACAGGATTTTTAATATGTCCGTCGAATAGTTTTAAAATGGTTAATTGTATATGAGGAGTGATTTTTGATGAGCGAGTTAAGTAACCCGAGCAAGACGGAGACGATCTCCATACTTAAGAGTTTGTTTTTGGAAATGTGTTCATCGCGACGGCAACTGAAGCCAATTTTAAGCGAAATACTTCGGGCGATTGATAATAACATGTTTGTTGACGCGGATTCTGACGAGGTTAAGGAGCTGCTTGAGGAGATTTTGGAAATGCAAGAGGCGCTGTCTAAGGTTGACGAGTTGCAAGCGGCATTCAAAACTAAAAAGATTGCGGCAGTTGACGACGCCATTAAGGATATGGAGCGCCGGCACGTAGTTAGCGAACTCAAAAGCATATTATCAAGATTCAAGAACCTCGTATGCGATTCTGACGACGAGAACGAGATCGACGCGGTTAAGAAACTCAAACGTCAAGCGCAAAAGCTCTCACTTAAAGCCGAAAAGATAAGCGCGGAGAACTTTGCCGAAGAAGGTGCAAAATTCGTTGACGTTGCTGAAAAGATTGTGGACACTAAGCCTTTATCATCGACGGCATTTTTGGAAATTCAAAACAGCTTTCCCGATAACTTGCTGATTGCATTCACTATCATGAAGAAGTCATTGCACTTTGAAGGCGAAGTTTTAAAAGTTGCAGAAAGTAAAGTTGAGACGCTGCAAGAAATGGAGCAGAAGAAACTTGAGGCACTAAGAGCAATAGTCGACGACCTCAAAATTACCGTTGCAAGGTCCTTCGTCGACGAAGACGATATCACCATTGAGGCTAAGAACGTCAAGAAGCGCCTTTCGGTGAAGTCATTAAATAATAAGTTGCACGAATTTGTTGACGGCAGCGAGTCGCTCTCGTTTCCGGTGCTGAGTACTTTTTGTCAACGGACCCAACTTTTGCCGCCGATCAAGAGGACAAGGTGCATTCGCTGATCCCGGTCATTGTTGACAAGCTGTTTCAGTGGAGCATTGTCGATAAGGTCTATTGGAAGGGCATTCAATTTTACTATCTCACGGATAACGGCAAGGAAATGTTGTCGCGCATACTTTCAATCAAGGACACTAGCAAGATTAATCAAAATGAGTCAGTCAAGAAGCGCCTTTCGGGATATCTGCGTCGCTTTATCCTGTTTTCGGTGATTTGGTCTTTGAAGATCAAGAAGAACACCACCAAAATTGACGGCGACGATAACCGCTTTTGGTTGCGTGCGGTGGCCAGAGTGCCGAATGGACCGTCGCATACATTTTTTGTGGTGTCGCTGATTTTCTTTGACAACGATTGGGTAAAAAATCTTGACAACTTCATCACGACTTACAAGGACGAGGTGAGTAGCGGCAGGGTTATCAAGGGCGTATTTTTGATTAGCAACTTTGATTCGCAGCTGCTCCAATCTTGGATTGCGTTTTTTAAGACCGTTGGCGTCACCAATATTTACAGGTTCATGACGGCGGTGCAGGGCGGCAGTAAGTTATTCGACGAAAAAGGCAACGAGATCAACCTGCTTGAATGGTGCAACGAAGTCGGATTCGGCAAAGTTAGTCGTAATGAATCGACGTACGCGACTGACGAAGTTGAGATTCAAACTTACAGCGTAAACGACGACGACTCCGAAGAAATTGAGACCGTCAGCGAGACGAACGAGATTGACGAGACGGAATTTGACAGTGACGATGAGGTTGCCGACTTCGACGACTCTGACGACTCCGACAACTTCAACGAAGACGAATTTAACATTGTTAAGGACTCAACTCCAACTATGAGATTTAAAAAGGATAAGGACGTACCTTTGGGCAAGGGCATGAAGGCACCCGACAAGGCACTTGGTCAAAGGTATATTGATATCGTCAGCAAGCAGTTGAAGGCATTGCCCAGCGACGAGGATAGAATGGTTCAAGGCATACTCTTTACCGCGACGAGGTTCTTTGTCGAAGGAAATTCAAGTCGCGCAATGATGTGGCTGCACATGCTTGCAACTCAGCAGTTGAGCAAGAACGAAGATTGGGCAATGAACCTTGCAGTTGAGATTGGCTACATTCTTGATGACCCGATGATAGTCAATCAACCACAAATGCGTAATATTGATCCCTTTGACTTTTGGGACAGCTACTTTGCGATTCCGAAAGTCAATGTAAGCGAACTTCATGATCACCTTAACTTGGCGGCACTTATTAAAGCCTTTTTTGCACCGCCGGAACCTATGAGCTTTCAGATCAAAAGTCGCTGGAACCAAATTAACGACGACCGCTCAAATATTGCATTGAAAACTTATCCGTCAACTAAAAAACTCATCAACCTTTTCAAGAACTTTGCGGAGCAAACTCACTGCTCGTTTGCCTCGTGCATTAGCGTTGACCATTCGACTGTTGAAATTGAACTCAAAAATGCACTCGAACTTATCAAAACCATGCACGAGAGAGCCGACGCGATCATCAAAATCCCGATTAAACACCCGCGAACTAAGGGTCTTGTAAAAAAACTTTACGACACTGACGGCGAGATTCGGAAACTGCTTAACGTTGAAACTTCGCGTACACTCTTTACTTACTGCAGCCAGTTTACCGATGTGAATTTTGACCGAATTGAAAACCAAGTTGCTGTCACGAGCGAAGACATATTTTCCGAGATCAAGGTTGGCAATTACCTTGACGAAATTTGGAGCAGCATTAAGGTTGACTCTCACAAGAACGAAAAGTTTACAGGTGTTGAGCGCAACAAGCAAATACGCCTGTTCATTCAAGCGCTTACGGCGCTGATTGCCTATGCCTTTGCAAAAAAGCATGCCGATACGCTCAAAAGTTCCGGTCATCAAAAGGCACCTATCGCCAAGGCACTTGAACTTCTCAACGATATTGTCGACGAGTTTAGCCAAGTCGATCAAAAGATCACGATCAATCTTATCGGTCCGGCGATCTTTATCGTCTTTATCGAAAACCTTGCGGTGCAAATGACTAGCAAGGAGCGGCCGCTGTTCTATCGCGAATGTCTTTTGGGTTCCAAATACTTTGAACTCACAACTGACGGCATACCTTTTAAAAATTCCTATCGGGTTGCCTCGTTTAGACTTGCAAATCACGTGATTGAATTTAATAAAGCTATGGAAAACTTGACCGTAAAGGAAGCGGCCAACGTTGCCTACGAAACTGCCGTTAGAAGTTGCGACTTGGGTGTACTAAAACTGCTAGAAGCTAACTATCGCGAATATATTGACCGCTCTGATGAGGAGTTGAAGCGCCGTCAAGATAACGTTACTAAGTTGGTGGATCGTCAACTTGACAGAATTTATCACGAGTTTCTAGACAACCTTGAACTTGATCGCAACTACGATCGAATCACTAACCAGGATAAAATTGACTTCTACGTCATGGTTGCAACCGCCGCGAAGGAGCATTACAGCCAAACTAAAAACGCCGGTATCTTCCAGCGCTTTGTCAATGCTTGCAAAAATGATATCCTCTTGGCGGCTCAACCTCACAAAAACGCCCTTGAACAGCGACTCAACACCTTGAAGGAAAAACTTGAATCCGAACTTTCCACCGACGAGGACCTCGACACGAAATATCCTATCCTTGCCGAGATTCACCGCCAACTTACACTTGGTAACCTCACCGTTGCCGAAGATTACCTAAACCGCTGGAATGATAACAACGCTCAACTTAACATCAACTTTACCGAAAGTCAGAACGAGGCGTTTGAGGACTTTTTGGACAACTACGAGTTCATTTTCACCACTTGCATTAGCAACAAGAGCGACTCGCTTGAAAAAATCTATTCCAGAATGCGCAGCGGTAATGCCAAGAACCGTTCCGAGAGAGACGCCACAAGTTTTGTCAACGCCTGGCAAGGACTTAACACTGACCTTAAAGCCCGCGCTGAGGCTTCGGTTGTCGAATTGATCAATCATCTTTCCTTTGACACTGCGACAGTTGACAAGTCCGAGAAGGTGCCGCCAAATCAGTGGAACTTTCAACTTAGCTTTCCAAATTACAAGAGGTCCAAAGCCGCCTATCCCCATTGCTTTGCGGTTTATGGCACCGAGATTGCCTCAAAGGGACTTGCCGTCATCTACCTTGCAAGTAACCGCACCGCTGATAACATTGTTGAGACGCTCTCAAAGACGATTAAGCCGGATTGCGGCATCATTTGTCTGGTTGACTGTGCTCTAAGTCTTGCTCAACGCCGTAAGATCGCTCAAGCTTTCAAACTTAGACCGGACCTCAAAAATATCGTCGTGATTGATCGGGTTATGGCGATCTTTTTGACTCGTTTTGAAGACAGCGTTCGCGGCGTTAAGTTCCTCAACGCCGCTCTGCCGTTTGCCCGCGTGCAACCTTACACAACTGGCGGCGTCGTTGCTCCGGAGATGTTTATTGGGCGTTCGAAGGAATTGGCTAAAATCCAGGATATGGCAGGTCCCGTATTTGTCTACGGCGGCCGTCAACTCGGCAAATCCGCGCTCCTTCGCCAAGTCAGAAACATCGTCAACGATCCGCAAAGCTCTAATTTCGCCTTCTTTATCGATCTCAAAGGTCTCGACAGCGATAAATCACTTGATAAGATCGTTCGCGAGCTTAAGGATTCCAAACTCATCGACGAGGGCGAAGTTGTCGGCAGTTGGGACGATTTTTCGCTGACGATTCGTAACCTTATGAAGTCCGAAGTTGCAGCGCCTAAGAAACTCATGCTGCTCCTTGACGAGAGTGATGAATTTTTGGCCTCCGTTGAGACCTCTGCAAACCGCGCCATTGACGTGTTGCGTGAACTTCGCGAGACCTTTGCCGGTTCATTTAAGTTCGTTTTGGCCGGACTTCACAAGGTCATTCGCTTTGAAAAAAATTCCTCTTTTGGCAACCTTGACCACATCTCAATTTTGCCCTTTACTCCAACCGACGCTCTTGAACTGCTGCTTAAACCTATGAGCTGCTTGGGTTTCACGATTGAGGACGAAAGTTTGATGTCGGCTATCTTCTCTAGGGCCAACTATTATCCGGGTCTTATTCAGTATTATTGCAAGATGATTGTTGACGCCGCTGCTGATAACTATGCTCAGCGCAATTTTGACGCCACTAAGAATCCGCCTTATAAACTTGATGATCAGTACCTTAAAAATATGTTGGGCAAGCGCGATTTTCAAGAGGAGATCAACAAGAAGTTTCAGATTACTCTCAAGCTTGATGATGACAATTTTTATGAGGTCATTGCTCTTGTCATTGCTCTTGCTTATTACGAGTCCAATCGACCCGTTCATGTCAGCCTTGATAAGATTCGCGAGACTTGCTTGCTCTACGATATTGATAAGATTGCACAGATGAGTAATTCGCAGCTGGAGTCGTTGCTCGGTGAAATGGTTGAGCTTAATTTGTTGCGCAAGGTTGATGATATGTATGAGTTTAATCGTTATGCCTTTTGGCACATGTTGGGCAATGAAGATGAGGTCAGCTCCCGCTTGGCTTCTATTTTGGATTAATTATTACTAACTTTCTTTGAGTGAGCAAAGAAAGTTACAAAGAAACTCACATACTTTTGTAAAAGTATGCAAAACAAGTGTCCGGCTTTAGTTTGACTAAATTTTTAGAATATTCTACTTTCTATTGACCTTCGCCACGCCGTTTGCTATAATTGGTTATATTTAATGATTGGAGTTGTTTTTTATGAGTCAATCTCACATCGGTTTAGTCGCTCATGATTCGTGGCTCGAACCTTTTGAAGACGCTATTCGCGGCAGACATGATCATGCCGCTTGGAAAATTAGCCAACTTACTCAAAATGGTAAGCGCTCTCTTTCCGATTTCGCTACCGGTCATCTCTATTTCGGTCTTCATAAGACCAACAACGGCTGGGTTTTTCGCGAGTGGGCCCCTAATGCTACCGCGATCTTCCTCGTCGGCGATTTTAACTCCTGGAAAGAGCAGGAAGCTTATCGCCTCACCGAAATTCCAGGTTCCGGCAACTGGGAAATTAACTTGCCTGAAAAAGCTATGAAACATGGCGACCTCTACAAGATGAAGGTTTATTGGAATGGCGGCTCCGGTGAACGCATTCCCGCTTGGGCTACTCGCGTCGTCCAGGACGATCAGACTAAAATTTTCTCCGCTCAAGTTTGGCACCCAGATCAACCTTTCAGCTGGTCCGATTCCAACTTCAAAACTGATGTCGATCCCCTCCTTATCTACGAATGCCACGTCGGTATGGCTCAGGACGCCGAAAAGGTTGGCTCCTACTCTGAGTTCAAAGATAATATCCTGCCTCGCGTTAAGGCTGACGGTTACAACGCGATCCAGGTTATGGCCATTCAAGAGCACCCTTATTACGGCTCCTTCGGCTATCACGTCAGCTCCTTCTTCGCCCCTAGTTCTCGTTTTGGCACGCCTGAGGAACTCAAGGACCTCATCAACACCGCTCACTCTATGGGTATCGCCGTCATTATGGACCTCGTTCACTCTCATGCCGTCAAAAACGAAGTCGAAGGTCTTGGCAACCTCTGCGGTGACCCCAATCAGTTCTTCTATCCCGGCGGCCGTCATGAACACCCCGCTTGGGATTCCCTTTGCTTCGACTATGGCAAAGATGATGTCCTGCACTTCCTGCTTAGTAATTGTAAGTATTGGCTTGAAGAATTTCACTTCGACGGCTTCCGCTTCGACGGTATTACCTCCATGCTCTACTACTCTCATGGCTTAGGCGAGGCTTTTACCAACTACGGCGACTACTTCAACGGTCATCAAGATGATAACGCCATTTGCTACCTCACTATCGCCAACAAATTGATCCACGAAATTAATCCCGACGCCGTTACTATCGCCGAAGATGTCAGCGGTATGCCTGGCCTTGCCGCTAAATACGAAGACGGCGGCTACGGTTTTGATTACCGCCTTGCTCTCAACATTCCTGACTACTGGATCAAGACCATTAAGGAGGTCAGCGATGAGAATTGGAAACCTTCTAGTATCTTCTGGGAACTCACTAATCGCCGTGCCGGTGAAATGACCGTCTCCTACGCCGAAAGCCACGATCAAGCCCTCGTCGGCGACAAAACTATCATCTTCCGCCTCATTGACGCCGATATGTATTGGCACTTCCGCAAGGGCGACGAAAACGAATTGGCTAGACGCGGTATTGCACTTCACAAGATGATTAGACTTGTCACTGCCTCTACCATTAACGGCGGTTACCTCAACTTTATGGGTAACGAGTTCGGTCACCCCGAATGGATCGACTTCCCTCGTGAGGGTAATGGCTGGAGTTATAAATATGCCCGCCGTCAGTGGAACCTCGTTGATAACCATGAGCTCTGCTACCATTGGCTTGGCGATTTTGATCGTGAAATGCTCAAGGCTATTAAGTCCGTTGACAAGTTTGAAAAGACGCCCGTTGTTGAGATTTGGCATAGTGACGGCGATCAAGTACTCGCTTATATGCGTGGTAACCTTATCTTCGTGTTTAATTTCTCTCCAACTAGGTCCTTTACTGACTATGGTTTCCTCGTCCCCAAGGGTTCTTACAATGTTGTGCTTAATTCTGATTCTAAGGACTTTGGTGGCTTTGGTTTCGCTGATGATTCGATTACTCATTTTACTAACTTTGATCCGCTTTACGAAAACGACGGCAAAGAGTGGCTTAAACTGTACATTCCCGCTAGGAGCGCCGTTGTCCTTCGCAAGCAGGATTAAATTTATATTAACTTTCTTTGCCTGAGTTAGCCTTATTATTATTATTATTACTAACTTTCTTTGAGTGAGCAAAGAAAGTTACAAAGAAACTCACACACTTTTGTAAAAGTGTGCAAAACAGGTGCCTACTTTCCTGCCACTTTGCTCATCTTGGACTTTAATTCTACCGCTAGGTTTCTTAGCTCATATGGCCAGACTGTTATGGTTTGGCTTTTTAGATTTCGATAAAATAGTGGTTGCAGATGTCCACCAGTTCTTCCACAATCAACGAGTGGAATGCTGCAAATGATAGGTTTTCCGTTAGTGCCGCAAATGTGTATTGCCCTACCGCCCATGCCGCTACGTTGCTCTTGTCGCTCACTCGCGCCATGTATATCCTCGTTCCGCTTGATAAATCTATCTTCCACTTTACCCCATATACCCCGCTTATGTCCTTCAGCTCCTCGCCAACTTGCCGTTTATATGTCCGCACTGCCAGCGTCACCGTCGGTTCCCAGCGTCTGCCGTATCGTATCTCGACGATGTTCTCATTTATCACCGCGATATAGTTCACTGCGTACCCGCTCTTTCGCGGTATGTATAGAGGTATGTAACCCACTTTGCGTGCCGCTTCCTCAAAATTCGAGTACATAACTATCGGACTTGGCAGGCCTACGCTCTCTTTGAGCTCCGCTTCGATTGGCGGCCTTGTCACCTCAACTTCCGGCGTTACCTCAACTTCCGGCGTTACCTCAACTTCCGGCGTTACCTCAACTTCCGGCGTTACCTCAACTTCCGGCGTTACTTCAACTTCCGGCGTTACCTCATCTTCCGGTTTCTCTACCTCAAACGTTTCTATCTCGTCCCTTACCGTCACGTTCGCTTCGTCTATCCTCCGCTGTTGTGCCGCCATGATCGACAATTCCTCGTCTCCTCGCGCCGCTTCTGCACTCGTCGTCACCAACGCCGCTATCAGCGCTCCTATCAATATCTTCCTCATCCTTCAACCTCATATTATCGTCCCGAACTTTTCCTTCATCTTTTCATTACTTAGCACTTCTGCCGCCCTTCCCGCCGCTAGCACCCCCTTATCCAATAGTATCACTTGGTCCGCGTGCCTCAATACCTGCTCCAGATCATGCGAGATCATTATTATCGCCATGTCTTCCCTCCTCTTTAGCTCCTCCAGTATCTCATAAAATAGCTCCAGCCCGTTTCGATCTACCCCTGAGACCGGTTCGTCCAATAATAATAAGTCTGGCTTTGGCTCCAGCGCTAACGCTATTAGCACTCGCTGCAATTCCCCACCACTTAACGCCCCTAGCCGCCTCTCTATCAAGTGCTCCGCTTGCACTCGCCTTAATTTCCTCTCTATTTCCTCTCGCTCCCTCTTTGTCGTTTTTAGCCACACTGGCTTTTCCCTCTTGCACGCCATAAATATGTCTATTACACTTATCGGCGCCGTTACGTCAAACGTCAGGTATTGCGGTACGTACCCTATTACTGGCTTTCCACTTCCCTCATAGCCTATCCTCCCACTATGTTTCACTTCCCCTATCAGCGCCTTCATTAACGTGCTTTTGCCCCCACCATTGGGCCCTATTATCGCCGTTATCTCCCCTCTTTGTACCTGCATGTTTACTCCTTCAAATATTACTAACTCTCCTACCTTCACCCCAAAATCCTCTATCTCATATCCCTTTCCCATTTTATCACCTTTTCCCACTCTCGTCAACTTTCTTCCCTTAAAATTAAATTAACTTTCTTCCCTTAAAATTAAATTAACTTTCTTCCCTTAAAATTAAATTAACTTTCTTTGACTGACCAAAGAAAGTTACAAAGAAACTCACATACTTTTGTAAAAGTATGCAAAACAACTTCAGCTTTTTTTCCCCTTTTTCCTCCTAAACTTTTATTTCCCTTCCCCTCTTGACTTTTCCTCTTTCTCGTGTTATTATCTCTTTATACCTATTCTTACTATTTCACTCACTTCTCTTATCCGCTCTGCTATCCTCTCCCCGTTCGCCCCGTATCGCCCGCTTATCTCCCTTATACTTAGGTTGCTCGTTATTATCGTTCGTAACCCCTCTCGCACCCGGTAATCTATTATCATATATATCTGCTCCCCATTATACTCGCTCTCTCGCTCACTGCCAAGATCGTCTAATATCAACGTCTTTACTTCCCGTACCGCTCGCATTGCCTCCTCGTACCCTTCCGCATTATACCGCAATTTTATCATCAACTCCCCTACCGTTGTAAATAATACCCCCTCCCCTCGCTTTATCAGCTCGTTCCCTATCAAACTCGCTAACATCGTCTTGCCTACTCGCCGCTCCTCACTATATATATATATTGAACCCAGCTTTAGCCCTTTCGCTACCGCTTCCATGTTCCCTTCGTGCACCTCGTAGTCTTCAAACCCCTTCTTACTATACACCCCAGGTATCTTGCTCTGCAGCAGCCGTCGCTCCGTTCGCTCCTCTTGTTGCCTTTGCTTCAAATATCTACATCTCTTTACCCCAAAGTACAGCACTCTTACCCCGTTCACCTCGTACGTTGACGCCATTTGCTCATACCCTGTCCCGCTCTCATCATATTGACACGCTTCCAATCCCTCGCAGCTCTCACATTTCCCTTTCCGCTGCCGTATCCCCTCTAACTTTATCGCTTCTATTTTACTAACGTACAGCCCGTATGCGCTGCTATACGTCTTTTGTAGCCCCATTACGTAGCTTGTCGAATATGTGTTGATATTCTCTCGGCACTTCTGCAAGTATCCCTCCAATTTTATTACCTCTGAGATCAACATGCCCCTCCCCTGCCTTTCTTTTTCCTTGCTTTTTCTTTCCATACGTATTGTGTGCGGTCTTTACTGTATTGTCCCTTTCTTGGAAATATGGTTGAGGGGTCTGGGGAGAAGGAAAAGAACCTTCTTTCGCCTCTCGGTCCACTTCCCGGTCCACTTCCCGGTCCACTGGACTGCCTATTTTATACTCCGGTACTGGCTTTATACTATACGCTTTCGGTTTGCCGCTATACGCTATATACCCCAATGATATCAGCCGTTGCTTTATCCCTTGCAATGTTTGCTTACTCTTTATATGCGTTATATTCATAAGCTCGCTGTCCGTAATTACAAACGAGTCAGACCAATAGTTCTTGTTCGCTGCGTCACACAAGACGCGATACACCAACTGAGTTAAAGGATTGAGTCGCTTATCATTCGTGCAGTTCCTTACAAATTGCTGCATTTCCTTAAAATAGCTCTTTCCATTCATGCCTTCGGCTCCCGCCACTCATTTAACATGTGCCAATCATACAAATCATGATCCAGCGCCAGACTATAGTCCACTAGCTCCAAAAAGTCCTCGTGATAGTACTTCTTTAGCCCCGTTGCCAGCGCAAATAACTTCGCTTCTTCGATCTCGCCGGCATAGAGCAGCTGATTGTAAATCACCTTGCATCGCGCAAGCTTATTTGATTCGTCGCAATTCCATATATTACGCTCTTTGAGTGACAGGTACCATTCCAACCAATATTTGAGATAGTATGACATTTTATGCATTTTTTTGCCCCCCGCGTTAATTAAGTCACCGCGATACTGACCTCGCGGCTCGGTCTACACATTTTTGACATTAACGGCGGTTTCAATTTTTTACACTCGATGTCACCTATCAAGCTATTTAAGGCCATAAAGTTGCCTTTCCGCATTTTTTCATACCCCCACCGTTAATTAAGTCACCGCGATACTGACCTCGCGGCTCGGTCTAACAAACAATTTTTGACGCTAACGGTGCCGATATGGATCACAGAAGTCATTGACGTAATCTGCGATACATTGCGTAATTGGCAGTGCAA
>CAJOHI010000013.1 GCA_905234365.1 uncultured Selenomonadaceae bacterium
GGTTACAGGTGAGGACACTTTAGAGCCGGTTACAATTCCTACTGAAACTATACCAAATTCAGAAGACACAGTTACAGGTGAGGAAACTTTAGAACCGGTAACTATTCCTGCTGAAACTACACCAGATTCAGAAGACACGGTTACAGGTGAAGATACTTTAGAACCGGTAACTATTCCTGCTGAAACTATACCAAATTCAGAAGACACAGTTACAGGTGAGGAAACTTTAGAGCCGGTTACAATTCCTACTGAAACTACACCAGATTCAGAAGACACAGTTACAGGTGAGGAAACTTTAGAACCGGTTACAATTCCTGCTGAAACTATACCAAATTCAGAAGACACGGTTACAGATGAAGATACTTTAGAACCGGTAACTATTCCTACTGAAACTATACCAAATTCAGAAGACAAGGTTACAGGTGAGGAAACTTTAGAACCGGTTACAATTCCTACTGAAACTATACCAAATTCAGAAGACAAGGTTACAGGTGGGGAAACTTTAGAACCGGTAACCATTCCTGCTGAAACCGCTCCAGATTCAGAAGACACGGTTACAGGTGAGGACACTTTAGAGCCGGTTACAATTCCTACTGAAACTATACCAAATTCAGAAGACACAGTTACAGGTGAGGAAACTTTAGAACCGGTATTCAGAAGACACGGTTACAGGTGAGGACACTTTAGAACCGATAACTACTCCTACTGAAACTACACCAGATTTAGAAGACACGGTTGCAGGTGAAGATACTTTAGAGCCGGTAATCATTCCGATCATAACCAAAAACTTTGAAACCGTTGAAGCTGAAATTTCCATAGATGAAAATGGCAACGCAGAAATTGTACCTGTTAATGGAAATATAAAAACTACAATTCCTTCAAATGGCGACGGTACTACGACTGCCGATTATAGCAAAACTTCCGGAGTGAAAGAAATTACAACTTCAGCCGGCAAACAAATAATAATATTTAATGATAGCGGCGGCAACACGGCAATTATCACTGACACTACAGGCGATAAGAAAGTCATAGCCGGCAGCGGTGGCGATATAATAATTAACCAAAATACTAAATCAGCAGTGAGTATAATAAGTGGTAGCGGAGCGGATACAATCATCGCGAGCGGCGCTGCTAACGAATATATTGAATTGGGTGGCGGTGCAGATATTTTAATCGCACATGACGGCGCAACAATAAATAATTACAATGTCAATACCGGAGCGGCCATTGATATAGGAATCAGCAACATAGTTGAAGCAATCGAAAACAATTCAATTACATTTGCTAATGACGAATTAATTTACAATGGCAAATCATTGGTGTTGAATCCAAATATTAACAGCGATAACACTTTTGCAAATATCATTTCCGATAATAATTCTAAAGTGACAAAACTTGCTTGGTCTCACAAAGGCGATGGCAATCTTGAAACGAATAATGCTGCTCTGCTTGTTGGCAATTACAATAATGATAAAGCTGGCACGACGATAACCGGCAGCGCTGAAAACGACACGGTATTTGTAGGTGACGGTGATAAAATTAATTTGACAGGCGGAAACGATATCGTAAAAATCAATCATGATTCTGCTAAGGTAGGCGTAACTATTGCGGCTGATAACAATTTGGCGGCAAAAGGTCAAACAGCAATTACAGGATTTAATGACGGATATTCAAATAATGCTGACAGAATTGAGGTTGAAGATAAATCGCTGTTGAAATTTAAATTTGTCAGCGGCTTTCTGAAGATGATTTATAACGGCATATCAATGATTTTTAATAAGATAACCGGACGCGAACGCAACAATATTGAATCATCGAGTAATGTTGCTGATATTCTTGTTACTGATAATAGTTCTGCTGATATTCGCTACAGAATTTTGTCAAATGGCGGCAAAACGGCGATAAATGATGATTACAGTGCTCCGACTGAATTTGTTGGCGAGTCAGGTGTTGACGGTGCAGCGAAGTTGAATAATGCGACACTCGTTGACTTTACTAAATATGATGAAACTCTTAATGCCAACATGTATGACACTTTGAGCGGCGATAAGCACTTTTACAATATTGAGTCACTCAAAGGCGGACGCAACAATACAACGCTGGTTGGTGCTGATAATGTTCATAACGCTTTAATTGCCGGCGCCGGTGCCACTTCGATTTACGGCGGCAAAGGTCGAGACAGCTTGTTTGGTTATGATAATTCTGACGTTGCAAAACGCGGCGCCACTAAATTTTTCATGGTTAGCGGCGGCGGACTTGATACGATTGAAGGTTTTAATTTTGGTGCCGATGAATTAAATGACGAGTTAAACACTTTTGGTCAAGATGTGACAAAGGTTTCTCTTGATGGCAGCGGCAATTTGCATGTTCAAGTTGGTGACAATGTGAACGATCAGGCAATAATAAACGGTGCAGCTAATGAAATTCTCAAAGTAAACACTTTTGGACGTGATTGGGTGGTTGAGTTCGGCGACAGCTTGACTTATAATTCTGCGGTTGACGTATATGGCGACGCGGACAAATTTAATAATGCTATATTCGTCAGCGCCGATTATTCCAATGACACGGTCGAAATTTACGCCAATGGTTTTGACGGTAAGGCTTATCTTAATGTCAGCGAGATTAACGCTTCGGGTTATGCAGGTAATGCAACTCTAGTTGGTGGCAACGCTGATGACAGGATCACGGCTTCAAAAGGCAGCAGCTCTCTTTGGGGTGGTGAAGACGGCGACGATACTTTGATAGGCGGTGGCAACTTTAATGAGTTCTTTTATCTTAAAGGCAACGGTCGTGACGTGATTGAAGGCGCTAAGAATGGCGATATTGTGAACTTAATGAACATTAACATTGAGGATATTACTTCGCTGAAAGTTGATGATAAAGCAATTTCGCTTAAATTTGCAGACGGCGGCAGTCTTAAAGTTAATTCGGTTGACGTAAAATTTACTTTGTCTGACGGAACTGAACTTAATCGAATTATCAAAACTAAATAGCGAAATTAAAAAAATCTCCGATATGTTTCAATGAGCACGTTGGAGATTTTTTATTTTAAATTATCGGAACAATTCCTTCACTTGAAAGCATCCACATTATCGGATCAAGTACACGGTGCGGCGTTAAATTTGGAAGTCGCTTTAAATTGTCCGGCGGTTGACCAAAACTTGATATACCAAAAACTCTGACTTTGTTCGGCGTAAAATTCGCGTCAATCGTATCAAGGAAAGCCGTTTCCCCTTGACGCTTTAACCAATCGCGAATCTCCATATCAACCATTTCACTGTCAGCCTCTACAAATCCTTTCATCTTAACATGAGGACTGGACTTCATCACGGTTGACGAACTCCCAAAGCCGTTGGGCATGTCTCTTAGCGTGTCAAGTTTGGTTATGACAATCGCCGCCTGTCTGTCAATCTTTTGACCTGGTGAAATGTTGCAGCTACGTCTGATATAATTTGCCAGAGAATTTGCCATTGTCACCATATTTGCAGAAGCGCTTGTCTGCCTTTCCGTTGCCATTGAGGAATTTAAAACTTCCGGCGTCAATGCTGCTCTAACACTTGTCAACAGCAAAGGATCAAACATAATGACGAGCATTTTTGCACCGGAAATGTAGCGGCGAATAATTTCATCAATATCATCGTCGCCAATCTTTTCACAATCTTCACCTGCACCGTCGTAAATCGTCAACGAATAAGTCGGAATGTGTTCTGACTTTTGATTATCGCCGCTGTTGTCGAGAATTACCCATTGTTGAGGCTTCGGCGCAACGCCTGCCTTAGTACCTTCAGGACAATGCCGCGCTTCGTAAACGTTATAATCGGCAGCTTGCGACTGTTTTCCGGTTGCAGAATCCATTGCCTGCAACACCCAAGGCAAGCCGGAATACTTTAATTCATGCAACATTGTCGTCAAGTAACTGGATTTGCCTGCACCTGCAACACCTAGTACGCAGAATCTCAAATATTTATCGTGAAACATTATTTGAGGCGGCAGCGGTTCACCACAAAATCTGCAAACAGCTTCACCGGCAGGCATTCCATGACCTTTGCAAAAATTCTTGCTGCATATCGGTAAACGTTTATGGATCTTGTCAAATATTGACAGATAAATTTCGTGATGTCTTTCCGTCTCGTATGTGCAGAAAAATCTCATATTGCCAAGTTTTAATTCTCTCATGCAATGTGGACAAAGTACATCGACTTTTTGAAATAATGAACGAAATATTGACATATTAACACCTGTTTTGAGGAAAATTTTTATTAAAATTCAATCGAACCACCATTTAAAAATCTTGCGAACATCAACCGTTAAATCATCAAAAATCGAAACCTTAATATCACTTCTAATCGCCGCTTGTTCTTCTTCGTTAATCATTGCAAATTCTTCTTCGGATAAACTGCTGTAAATGTCGTCAAGTTTAAATTCTCCTTCGATTAAATGGTAAACTTCAACTCGCTTTGACCAAGTGTCAACAATCCAATATTCTTTGACACCGTTGCGCTCGTAAATTTCCTTTTTCTTGCCGACATCATTTCTCATCGTTAAATACGAAAGCACCTCAACAACCATATCCGGCACCCCATAAATTGCCTTGCGATTCTTTGTAATTTCAGGATTCAGAATTACATTCAAGTCCGGTTTAAAATAACTTCCGTCAGGAAAATGCATATCAATGTCATCAACGAATACAGCGGCTTTAACGCTATTTTGAACAATATAGGAAAAAACTTGACCAAAAATATTTCCAATAACTGAACCGTGTTCAAGCGTTCCTGCAGGCGCCATAAAGACTTTCACTCCTTCGATTATTTCGTAATCCGGTTCTTGTTCAAGTCTGTAATTATAAATTGAGTTTTCCATTGATTCACCTCGTTCTCAAATGATGAATTTATTTCGGCGGCACCTTTAAACTCTCCGGTTTTGCAGGACGAATATCAAAATGTTTAGCGTCTCTTTTCGACGGCAGAAGTTTTATAACAGTACCTTCAGCGATATTTTCCCAAATTGCGTTGTCAAGTGGAAATTCTTGATGACCACCTAAAAATCCGCTGTCAGAACCTTGAATTGCCCTTATCCTAACGGTTGACGGCTCGTCTAATTCTATATTTGTGCCGCCATTTTTATTGTAAGCAAGATATAAAGTCGGCGTATATTCGGCATTTGTCTCAACAACCAATTTGCAATTTTTAGCTCGCGAAGTCTTTTTGAGTATTCCACTTGTTGCCCATTCAAGCCAATAGACAATCTCGGCTTTTGGACGATTGTTAATTAATTCCGTCGAAGGTTCGGAATAAATTATGCTGCCGTCGCTCATTTTATATTCACCAATGACAGTCAAATAAAGTTCCATTTGTGCCGGTGAGCGAACGATAATCACTTTGTCAAGTTCGTATTTTTTGGCAAATATGGAAAGCATTCTATTATTTTTGGCATCGTCAATCGTCATGTAAAGATGACCACGCATATTTTTATTGGTGACAGCGTAATGGATTTTGACGAGTTTTTCAGGCAGCGGATTGAGTATGATTTTTAATTTGCCGTCGTCGATTGTTGTTTTATCACTATTAATTGTGCAAGGTGTAATGTTGGCGATAGCTACAACGTCACAAATTACGCCTAAAGTTTGAGTAGCAGAAATAACGGCAATTTTACAAAATTCGTCGTTGAGTTTAAATTCGCAGGTTTGATTACGGCTGTCAACACGTGCAAAAACTTTATTGCTGCCTAAAATATTATCTAAACGGCTCAATTCAATTCGATTGCCCATTTTTTTAAGGCTGTCAATGTTGAGTTGAGTATTTTTTATTTCGCGGAAAAGTACGGTAAATTCACCGGTTGAACGCCAACTAAAAATTGCTCTGTCACTCACAACGCGGTAATTTATATTTTGCAAGGCAACCGGCGGCGATTCCGGCATTAACTTAACGGTCAATCCTTCGCTGTATTCGTAATGATGATTAACTTTGACTATTCCATTGTAATTTATGTTATCGTTTTGAGTAACTTCACGTTCATTAGCAGCATAATAAACGCATTGCAGACGATAATAATATTGCTTTTTGCTCTTAACGGCACGGTCAACAAATGAAGATTGAGCACGATCAGCGATAACAACCAAATTGCCTTCGCTGTCAGTGCGTAAAATTCGGACACCTAAGCAATTTTTTGAAGGCAGCGTCCAGCTAAAATGGCAAAAACCGTCTTCCGTCTTAGCAATAAGTTTATCTTCTGCAATGTCGCTGTAATGAATAATTTCACAGGTTGCAGGCGCGGAAACAGCACCGACTCGAACGGCAAAGACCGCATAGCCATATAATAAGCCAGGCAAAATATTTTTATCCTCAAATTCCAGTTTTTCAGTCTTTTCAACCAAAGTTTCGCCGTCTTTATTGTTTTGAGGCACGCCATTTACTTTTTTGACAAGCTGATAATGAACGCCAAGATCATTAGCCGGCTGCCAAGTAACAGTGCAAATAAGTTTAATTTCCTCAACGTCATCAAGGTTTTTAACTTTGCCGGTAACATTAATTTTATTAGTTATTGCCGGATTTTTGGAAACTTTTTTATTTGACGGCGGCTCTTTAATTGTAGCAGTTATTGAGGCAGGACGCTTAGGCTTAATGAGCTGCAAACGTTCAAGTACAGGCTTATAACTTTTGAGACCGGATTTTTGCAAGACATTCAAAATTTCAATACAGTCTGTAACGGCTTTATCTGGTGCAGTGGACAGCGAAGGTATTTTTGACTTCGCCCAGTTTTCAAGTTCTTTGCGCTTTTGAAGTTTAACTAATTTGTTGATCCTGTCCTCAAGCGATTTAAGGCGTAAATCATTAGCATTTACAATTCTGGCTTTTGCTACAAGTTCAAAAACCTTCGTCATCAACGTTTGAATATTGACAATCTGAACGTCAACGCCGACAGTTTGTGCTTCCTCAACGATTGCAACCATTTCATTAGCTTGCCGAATGTAAGCCGAAAAATTCCGCATGTCTTCAAGTGGAAATTTACAATAACTGCAATGATCCGAAGTTGTTGGTATCTTCTTATGACAATTTGGACAATCAGTATAAAAACTTTCGTTGCAATTCGGACATTTAGCCTGTTGTACTGCCTCACGAGTTCGGAATTGAGTTGACGTTTGACAGTTGCCACAAATCACAAAAAATGCCGTCTCATTCGGATTGTCAACGGATTCATAAGGATCATTCAATAAGCCGGCAGCTTTATTGTAAAGTGCTACGGCAAGTTCATATTTATTTATTACACCCGGTAAAATCTTTTCAATGCGCTCAATACAGTTATCGGCAAAATAGCTGTCACGTTTGAAAATATCCGGTGCAGCTTTCAAGTCAGAAAAAAATTTGTACTCCGACTCAAGACTAAGCGAATGATCATAACGATAGCGATTTTCATTACAATTAAAAATCTGCATTTGTGCAATATGCAAAATCGCTTTAATTGAATACCAAGCCGGTATAGGTTCAGCAATTTGCTGCGCTTCAATTCGGAAGATGTCCGACAATTCATCAGCGCTTAAATATCTGTATGAATTTGGTATCTTATCGCTCTTATCAAGTTTTGCCGCTAATTCATAAAGATTTTTGACAGTTGGCGCCCAAGAATAGCGTTTAAAATCCGTGAAGGTGTTAAAATCATTAAAATTTTTTCGTAAATCGTCCATTACGTTATCGGACATAAAAAATTCATTCAGCGTTTTAACGATTGAAGTCTTATTGCGAGGATTTTTTATCTCAAAACCTTCTTCGCGATAAGTAGATTCGACCGTTGAAAGACTTAAACGTAACTTTTCGCTGACTTTTTTCATTTGTGCGCGAGTAACTTGGAGAGTGCCGCCTGCACCTTTGAGAAGCGTAGCAATGGACCACCTTAACTGATTGACACGCTGTTCCTTTAATTCCTTAGCCTGCATTTGCCTTAAATGTGGATTGTCAATCATAGCTGCCATTACATTGCTCATTGTAGTAATTTCGGCTGCAATCTCATTTCGGCGCTGCGAATCAACAGAGGTATTTTGTTCAACAGTGAGGCGCTTCTTCCAATCCTCAAAGGCTGCCTTAATTTTTTTTATATTATCAGGCGGATCAAAATCTACGCCAAGCATTTCAAAAAAGTTTTGTTTCGCCAATTAGTTTTACTCACCTCTTTATATAATCAATAATAATTCCATTGAAATTTCTTCATATCGACACAATTATTACCTTTGAATTAAACACCTTCCGTGATCAGCAATTCGTGTTGATTTTCAAAATTTGGCGTTAATCTACCAGCATGATTTACAACTCTATGACATGGATAGTCGCCGTAAAATTCGGACATACTCAAGACTTTTCCGATGAGGCGAAAACTTTTATCTCTGCCGCTAAAAATATTTTTCCGAGTGGCGATTCGTATATATCATTATCTTAATATTGCCTTACTTTTTTAAGGATTCAAAAATATTGTTAAGCTCAAGGATACATTGGCACAACATCAAGAGCAGTATTTTCCTCAAAACCGGCGGCAATGTTGAGATTCTGAACGGCTTGACCTGCTGCGCCTTTAACTAAGTTGTCAATCGCTGACAATACAATAACTCTGTTCGTTCTTTCGTCAATGTGCCAAGCAATATCGCAATAATTAGAACCACGCACATATTTGGTCTCAGGATAACCATCACGACCAAGCAGTCTTATAAAATGTTCGTTGCCATACATCTTTTGAAATGCAGGCTCAATCATTTCTGCTGAAATGCCGGAACTTAAATTTGCATAACAAGTCGCCAAAATGCCGCGAGACATTGGAACTAAATGCGGAGTAAAATTAATTACTGTTTTCATTCCGCTTAAATCCTCAATAGCCTGCTCAATTTCCGGAGTATGACGATGATGAGCAACATTATAAGCCTTGAAATTATCGTATAGTTCCGGAAAATGATTGCCCAATTTTGGACTTCGACCGGCACCGGAAACACCAGAGGCAGCATCAACAATAATTGAGTTTACGTCAATTAAATGATGTTTTGCAAGCGGCGCAAGAGCTAAAATTGAGGCCGTTGTAAAGCAGCCGGCATTGCCAATAATTTTAGCATTGCGAATTTCATCACGATAAATTTCAGCAAGACCGTATACTCTCAAAGCGTCTTTGTGAGTGTGTTCGACTTTATACCATTGTTCGTAAACTGAAACATTGCTAAATCTATAATCAGCGCCTAAATCAATAATTCTCGTCGGCAAATCCTTTAATTTGCGTCCAACGTCCATAGCGTGACCATGCGGCAGTGCAATGAATACAAAGTCACTGTCCGCGCCGATTGCCTCAATATATTTTAAACTCTCAAGTTCGTTATCGTAAAGATGATTTAAATGCGGGTAGAGTTCAGAAATTTTCTTTCCTGTGTGACTTTCAGAAGTTATATGAACAACATTGACTTGCGGATGACGATATAAAATTGCAAGGAGCTCAGCTCCTGCATAACCTGTTGCACCAATTACACTAACTTTAATCAAAATAAATTCCTCCTATTATAATGAAGTGAAATTTAGATATTAGAACCTTAAAAATTTTGATATAAACCTCATTTCTTTTAACAAGCAATTTCTTTATATTATCGTAATGTTTAAAAAGTCTATTGTCAAGAATTAATTTGAATTTATCATCATCAAAAATAAAATGCTCTCAGCGGTTGCGATTCACTGTGAACATTTTTTATTGAAAAATCCATAAGTTCGTGACGACGCTTTAACGAACAAGTTTTGTGAATTTGACATGCTCTATATACTTAAAGCAAAGTGATTCTGTTATCTACGACATATTTGCCTAAAAAATGATTTATTTAATTTTTCGTAGGTCGATATCAATTTTTTAAGTCAAATAGTCAAAAATATGACATAACAAAGTTCCAAAATGATACAAAGCCTGTGCATAAGTAGTGCATAAATAGTGCATAAACTGTGTGCTTAATTTTGTCTTGTGCATATCTGTGCATAAGTCGTTAATTTGTACACAAGTTATGCACAGAGTTATGCACAATTAAAAATGCCATTTTAGCCTATTCTGACGCCGTTTGTGCAAAAGTTATGCACATATGCACAGGCCCTACTACTACTACTACTACTCTTATTATAATATTAGTAGTAGAGGAAAAGTAATGAAACTCCTGAAAGTCCTTAACGTAGTAAGAGAAAATCTTTAAGAAAAAAGAGAAAAAAGAACACTTAAAAATAAACTACATAAATCACACGATAACTATTATAGCAATTATAAAAATGAGAAAAAATGTTAACTGAAGATATACTTAAAAGAGTTGGTAAAGAGAAAATTAACGATTAGATATACCATATAACTCTAACTTAATGATGAAACAAACGTATGTTAGTCATTGCCATTGCAATATTGTATTTATCGCAAGTCTCAATTACATTGTCATCACGAATTGAACCGCCACTTTGTGCAACAAATTTTACACCGGATTTATGAGCACGCTCAATGTTGTCGCCAAATGGAAAAAACGCATCTGAACCTAATGCAACGCCGTCAAGTTTTGCGATCCATTCACTTTTTGCCTCATCAGTAAATTTTTCCGGCTTTGTCTTAAAAATTCTTTTCCAGTTGTCACCGTCGAGAAGATCGTCACTCTCATTGCCAATATAAACGTCAATGGCATTGTCTCTATCCGGTCGTTTGATGTCGTCACGGAAAGGCAAATTCAAAACTTGAGGACTCTGCCGCAGCCACCAATTATCGGCTTTATTTCCGGCAAGTCTTGTGCAATGAACTCTTGATTGTTGACCGGCACCAATTCCAATAGCTTGACCGTCTTTAACGTAACAAACGGAATTTGACTGCGTATACTTTAAAGTTATTAACGCAATTAATAAATCTCTCTTTGCAGAATCAGTAATATTTTTATTAACTGTAGGAATGTCGTTCAGACAATCGGCAGTTATTTTTATGTCATTTCTTTTTTGCTCAAAAGTTACTCCAAAAACTTCTTTGCGTTCAAATTCAGGCGGATTGTAATTAGGGTTGACTTTAAGAATTAAATATGAACCTTTGCGTTTAGCTTTTAAAATTTCCAATGCTTCAGGCGAATATGAAGGCGCAATAATTCCGTCGCTAACTTCACCTTTCAAAAATTTAGCCGTCGCCGCATCACATTCGTCGGATAATGCTGCAAAATCTCCGTAGCTGGACATTCTATCCGCGCCGCGTGCTCTGATGTAAGCATTTGCAATTTCGGATAAATTTTCACTATTAACAAAATAAATTTTTCTAAGAGTTTCGTCAAGCGGCAAACCGACTGCAGCACCTGCCGGACTGACATGTTTAAACGACGCGGCGGAAGGCAAGCCGGTTGCTTCTTTGAGTTCCTTTACAAGCTGCCAGGAATTAAGCGCATCAAGCAAATTAATATAACCTGGACGACCGTTCAACACCTCAAATGGCAATTCTCCGCTGTCAATAAATACTTTTGCAGGCTTTTGATTAGGATTACAGCCATATTTCAACTCTAATTCTTTCATAAAAATTTCACTCCTAATTTTTAGTATTGATTTTTCAACTCATAATTATCATAAGCGTCAATGATTCTTGAAACCACATCATGGCGAATAACGTCGCTTGAACTAAGTTTAACAATTCCAATGCCTTTGATTTTATCGAGAATTTCAATCGCCTCAACTAAGCCGGATTGTACACCACGCGGCAAGTCAATTTGTCCTAAATCACCGGTAACCGCCATTTTTGAATTGAATCCCAAGCGCGTCAAAAACATTTTCATTTGCCGACTTGTTGTATTTTGTGCTTCGTCAAGAATTATAAAAGCATCGTTGAGTGTTCTGCCTCTCATGTAAGCAAGCGGCGCAATTTCAATAATGCCACGACTTGTAAACTTTTGATACATATCAAATCCCAAAACATCTTGCAAGGCATCGTAAAGTGGTCTTAAATATGGATCTACTTTTTCACGAATGTCGCCTGGCAAAAATCCTAAACGTTCGCCGGCCTCAACAGCAGGTCTAGTCAAAATAATTTTTTTTACGTCTTTGATACGCAGATAATAAGCCGCCATAACTACCGCTAAATAAGTCTTACCGGTTCCGGCAGGTCCAACGCCAAAAGTTATGACATTATTTCTAATCGTCTCAACGTAATTCTGCTGACCGTCAGTTTTTGCTCTGATATGTTCGCCTTTCGCTGTCACTAAAATGGTTTCAATATCACTCATCAAAGAAAATATTCACCTTCCAATCAAAAAATTTTTAAAACTCAAAACATGGTTAATTATAACACAATTAATTTATAGGTCAAAGTTATTAATTAAAGTTTTATAATGATCGACAACTTTTTTAATTTATGTTTGCAGTTTATATAATTTTGCCGTATAATTGCAGCATTAAGTTAAGAGAGGATTGATAACATGTCACAGCGAATGACGCTGCAGGAAGTTATAAACGAATATGGAGTGCCGCAAATTAAACTTGACATTCATGCAAGACGGACGGAATGTCTCAAACTGCGTGAAAAATTAATGGCTATTCGCGATTTAAGCCATGCAAAAGAGCAAGGTTATCTTGATATTGATTGCAAACTTTTTATTGATGTTGACGATATTGATCGCTATCTTGCCGGCGAATTGGACACGCTCGGCGAAATTTATGCTTTTCCTGAAGATATTAAATCATTCAAAGAAGGTTAAAATTAATTTTTACTGGAGGAAATATTAAATGAAATTGAAAAAAATTTTATCAAGTGTAATTATTGGAGCAATAATTTTGACGGTTCCGATTATCACAAATAATTTTGATTTTAACATTTCAACGGTTGAAGCAGCAAAAGGCGGCGCAAAAATCAGCTTGCCTAAGAGTACACCTAAAGTCAATTTGCAGAAGACACCAGCGACTTCAAATTCTGCTAAAACACCGGCGACTTCATCTAATGCGGATAAAGCTAAATCAAATGATGAATCGAAATCAGTCAGCGGCGGCGGTAAAGAGTACAAACCGTCACAAAACGCAAAGGATTTACAAAGTAATGCACCTGCCGCAAAATCAAATAATACTAACATAAATACCGGCTCAACTTTCGGCAATACACTCAGAAATATAGGACTTTTCGCCGGTGGAATGATGCTTGGAGGTTTAATTGGCAGTCTTCTAGGTGATTTTGGAAGTGGATTTTTCGGAGATGTTCTAGGATTGCTTTTCAACGTCATCATGATTTATGCAGCTTATAAAGGCGTTCGATATCTTTGGAATAAATTTCAAGGCAATAAAAATAAAACGCAAAATAAAATTGAGGATTTTCAACCGATTGACGTTACACCACCTCAAGCAATTAATTATCCGAATCAGTCGACGATTGGTATGGATTATGATTCAAAACGTGCTGCAGAACATTACAGGAACCTTTAATAAAACTAAAATTAAACAAATTCTTGACAGGTTGCGAAGTCAATACTAAAATAAAGTAACATGATATTTTTATGAATGGAGATGTTATATGATGATAGAAATCAGATTTGAAAAAACTGACAATTTAAAGAAAAAACCGGACGTTTCAAAAATTGGATTCGGAACACATTTTACTGATTATATGTTTGAAATGGATTATAACGATAGAGAAGGCTGGCATGATCCGCGCGTTGTTCCTTATCGCAACATTGAAATTAGTCCGGCAAATACTACGTTGCATTACGGACAGGCTATTTTTGACGGTTTGAAGGCTTACAAACACGGAGATAAGCCGGTGATTTTCCGCGCTAAAGATCATTTGAATAGAATCAATGTTTCTGCTAAAATTTTGGACATTCCTGAAGTTCCATTTGATGTGATGAATGCCGGACTTAAAAAATTGATTGCTCTTGAAAAAGATTGGATCCCAACCGGCAAAGGTCAATCACTATATATTCGACCATTTATCTTTGCAAATGATCCGTTTCTTGGTGTCAGTGTAAGTCATAACTATAAATTCCTGATAATTCTTTCACCGGTTGCAGCTTATTATGCACATGGTTTTGCTCCGGTTAAAATTATGGTTGAGGATCAATACGTTCGTGCCGTTCGTGGCGGTCTCGGTGCAGCGAAAACTCCTGCTAATTACGCAGCTTCACTTCATGCAGGATTAGTGGCACATCAAAAAGGTTACGACCAAGTTCTCTGGCTTGACGGCGTTGAGAGAAAATATATTGAAGAAGTCGGCTCAATGAATATCCTCTTTAAGATCAAAGGCGAAGTTATTACTCCTTCACCTAAACTCCAAACTTCAATCCTTGACGGTATCACTCATCGTACTGTACTCGAAATTGCGAATGATTGGGGTATTCCGGCAGTTGAACGTAAAATTTCCATTGACGAGGTTATGCAGGCTTACGAAGACGGTACTTTAGAGGAAGTCTTTGGAAGTGGCACAGCAGCGGTCATCTCTCCGGTTGGCTCTCTTATTTACAAAGGCAAAGAGTACGTGATTAACGACGGAAAAATTGGCGCATTTGCACAAAAAATGTATGATTATATTGAGGGTATCCATACCGGTGAAATTGCTGACAAATTTGGATACATAGAAGCTGCCGAATAATTTTTGTTATGATGTTTTAATTTTGTAGTTCGTAATGCGTAATGGATTAATGTTAATTAAAATTATAAATTACGCATTACGCCTTTATAAAGGGGGTATGTGAATGCCGTTTGACATGTCTTTCCCCAATCATCTACATGGAGTAATTTCTACAATTTCCGCGTTGGATATTGTTGACATATTAATTGTTGCAGCAATCATTTACAAAATATATGAAATGCTGCAAGAAACTCGTGCAATAACTCTGCTCAAAGGTTTGGCAGTTTTGCTGACTGTAGCAGTTGTTTGCAGTTGGCTTAATTTACATGTAATTTCCTGGCTTTTGCAAAAGGCAATTTCCGTTTTAATCGTTGCCTTGCCGATAGTATTTCAACCTGAACTTCGCCGTGCGCTTGAACATTTAGGTCAAGGTAAACTTTTAGGCAAATCCGTATTTTTAGACGATACTGAAGCTCAAAACGTCGTTGATGAACTCGTCAAGGCGTCAAAATCTCTTTCTGCAAGTAAAACCGGTGCGTTGATTGTCATTGAACGTGATATGAAACTTAACGATATAAGCGCAACTGGGATTCATATTGATGCACTTATAACTTCTGAATTTTTATTAAATGTATTTATTCCGAATACGCCGTTGCATGATGGCGCTGCTATTGTTCGTGGAAACAGATTAATTGCCGCCGGCTGTCTTTTGCCGTTGACAGAAAATCGCGACTTATCAACTGAACTTGGCACAAGGCACCGTGCTGCTATTGGACTTTCCGAACAGTGTGACGCTTTAGTGTTAATTGTCAGCGAAGAAACGGGAACTATTTCCATTGCTGAAAATGGCCACATTATGCGTCATCTTGATTCAGACACTTTAAAAGCGGCATTGAAACCGGCATTTATTGCTCCGCAGTCAAATATGGGCGATTTCTTGCTCAAAATAAGAGGCTCGTGACATAAAAATAAGTTTTAATTAGATGTTTATTGTAATTGCAGGGTAACCTGCTTTTTTTATGCACTTTATTTTTTATCAAACAAAAAAACGCCCGAAGGCGAATTTATCATTAATTTTTAACTTATTCAAGGTCTAAATTTATATCCAACTCCCCAAACTGTTACCAAGTGTTTTGGATTTGCAGGATCTTCCTCAATCGCCTCTCGCAACCTATTTATATGCACCGGAATTGTTGAGGTATTTCCCATTGACTCCATACCCCAAATCCTGTCATATAAAGTTTCCCTGCTGAATACTAAATCTGCATTTGACATCAAAAATTCCAGCAGTTGAAATTCTTTATTCGGCAGCAATTTTTCATTTTGACCTACAAAAACTCTGTGAGTATTGGAATCTAATATTATATTGCCGATCATTAATTTTTGAGTTTCACTGTTAATCGGATTTTTTAACCGATTATACTGAGCAAGCTGAGATTTAATTTTTGCAACAAGAACACTCGGAGAAAATGGCTTTTCCATATAATCATCAGCGCCGAAACCTAATCCTCTGATTTTCTCAACATCAGTATTTCGTGCCGTCACCATCATTATTGGAATGTCCAATCGTCCTCTTATGTTACGGCAAATTTCAAATCCGTCCATACCGGGTAACATTATGTCCAGTATTATAAGATTGTAGTTTTCTGTCAACGCCTCTTTCATTCCGGCAGGACCTGTTTCTGTGATTACAACTTCATATCCGTTTAATTCTAAATAGTCCTTCTCTATTGCCGAAATATCCGGATCGTCTTCTATTATCAATATTTTCTGGTTCATAACTAACCCTCCTGCTGCAAAATGGGTAATTCAATAATCACCACTAAACCATGCGGCTTTACATTTTCAATTCTCATTGCTCCTTTCATCATTTCTACAGCTCTAACTGCGATTGACAAACCTAAACCGGTTCCGTCTTCGGTGCGACTTCTTGCCTTATCAGTACGATAAAACGGCTCTACTAAACGTTCCAATTCTTTTTCCGGTACACCTGATCCATTATCCGCTATACTGAGTATGGCAATTTTATCTTCGCCAACCAACTTTATATAACAATCAATTTCGTATTCCGGCTTATATTTTATACTGTTACTTATGATATTTAAAAGTATACGTTCTAAAAGAAGGTAGCTGCCCATTATTATGATATTCTGCTGTGCTTTTAATGTGACTGTCGCTCCTGCCTTTTTCCAAGCGTAATTATGCTCTGATACGAAGAATTCTAACATTTCTTTCAAATTGATTTCTTCCAGCGGTATTGCTTTTTCGCCGAGTGAAATTTTTGAAAACATAAACAATTCTTCAATCATATTATTTAATTCGTCTGTATTTTTCTTTATGACTTGCAAATATCGCGTCCGTTTTGCCGGAGAATTTGCTACACCGTCTATTAAGCCCTCAACATAGGCTTTTATTGTTGTTAATGGCGTTCGTAAGTCGTGAGAAATACTCGCTACCAATTCTTTTTGCCGATCTTCCTGGATTTTCCTTTCGTTTACAGAATCTAATAATTTTTGCGCCATTAAATTGAAGGTTTCCATAACCGGTTTTATTTCGTCATTTGATTTGTGCTCTAATCGTAAGCTAAAATCGCCTTCGTAAATTTTTTCTACGCCAACTCTAAGTTTACGTAAAGGTAGCAATATATGATTTAAAATGTATCTGGCTAGTAGAAAACTCGTCACAAAGACAAACGCTATCATTGACAAAATTATAAAATATCCTGTACGCTCTATTGCTGATTCCAATGCCTTGTCTTTATCATCAAAAGATTTTTCCGTAACGAAATACATCCAATAAGCTTGCTCATTTATAATATGTTTTTCGATACAAACAAAGTCATTGTCCAAAATATTTATATCTGTAAATTCTTTATTTATTACTTGTGCATCAAGTTTAGACTTTTCAAAGTCTTGTCGACTCATTTCAGCTAACGAAGAATTTCCATAAGTATAAATTACCTGATTTTCTCTTTGAATAAGTATATAATTTTGCTCCGGTGCTAAAAGTCCTATTAACCAATACTCAAATTCATCTTCATTATTATTTTGTATATGGTTAAATACAATATGATGAAGAACCTCGCAAGCACGCTGAAATTCCATAGTATTTTCTATGTATATATGATTGCCACTTCTTGCAAACAAAATTAAACCTACTCCAGATAATAACACTATTAAAAGCGTTGTTATAAGCGGCACTATAAATACCATTAAATGAGATAATATCAATCGTTTCTTTATGGTCATATCAATCACAACCATTCTCAAACTATAGAAATTTCACTAATCAAAAACCAAATTATTAGACTTTACCTCCTGGAAACTGTATCGACAAACCTTTACAACTATAATTGAATCAATTCATTATGATTATCTTTTACTGAATTTTATAACAAACTTATTATAATTCTTTTAACTAAATTTAAACTTTTTATAAACTTTTTTTAAATTGCAGCGTCTTTAGTTTAAAAAATAAAAAATCTCGCTCCACAAGAAATTAAAAGCGAGACTAAATGAGTTTAAAAGGTTGTGATTTTATAAGTTAAAGATTTATTTTCCGGCAAGTTTTTTATAACCGGCAATGCGATTTTCAGCATCATGCTGTACCTTTTCAAAGAGAGCATCAGCAGCTTCAGGATTATTGCGCTTGAGTGAAGCATAACGAACTTCGCCTTGCAGGAACTCTTGGAACTTGCTGAAATCTGGCTCTTTTGAATCAAGTGTAAATGGATTTTTGCCGGCTTCAATGAGCTGCGGATTAAATCTCCAATTTGCCCAATAACCGCATTGTACCGCCAATTTGCCTTCAAGCTGCGAATTGCCCATACCTTTACGAATACCGTGATTAATGCAAGGTGCATAAGCGATAATCAGCGAAGGACCTGGATAAGCCTCAGCTTCCGTAATTGCCTTGAGAAGTTGATTTTGATCTGCGCCCATGTCAACTTGTGCAACATAGACATAACCGTAACTAACCGCCATCATGCCCAAATCTTTCTTTTTGGTCTTTTTGCCGGTTGCTGCAAATTGTGCAATCGCCGCTGCCGGTGTTGCCTTAGATGCTTGACCGCCGGTGTTTGAATAAACTTCTGTATCAAATACAAAGATATTAATATCTTGACCGCTTGCCAAAACATGGTCGAGACCGCCATAACCAATATCATAAGCCCAGCCGTCGCCACCGATAATCCATTGAGAACGTTTAACAAAGAAGTCACGATTATTGTAAATCTTGTTAAGTAATTTATTATCGCCTTTTTCAGTCTCAAGCATTGCAGTTAATTTTTCCGCACGCTCACGAGTATTTTCACTGACATTTATATTATCGCGCCAATCAGTCAGCGCAGCTTTAAGGTCTTCGGAACCATTGCCTTCTTCAAGTGCCTTTGCAACGTCGTCAGCAAGTGATTCACGAATCGCATTGACGCCCAAGAACATACCTAAGCCATATTCTGCATTGTCTTCAAAGAGCGAATTTCCCCAAGCCGGTCCATGACCTTTAACGTTGACAGTATAAGGCATTGCCGGAGCAGATGCACCCCAAATTGACGAACAACCGGTAGCATTTGCGATCATCATTCTGTCGCCAAAAAGTTGAGTAAGGAGTTTTGCATAAGGTGTTTCACCGCAGCCAGCACAAGCACCGCTAAATTCAAAGAGCGGCTTTTCAAATTGTGAACCGATAACCGTTGACTTCTTAGTTGGATTGACTTTTGGAGTAACTTTTGTCGCATCAACACCGTAGTCAAAATATTGCTGCGCTTTCTTTTGTTCGTCGTTAAGCGGTGACATTGTAAGTGCTTGTTTAGGACAGACTTGAGCACAGTTACCGCAGCCGAGACAGTCAAGGGTTGATACCGCGATTGTAAGATTATAAGCGCCTTTTGAAATTTTTGACGGAATTGATTTCATGCCTTCCGGCGCTGCTTTCAATTCTTCAGGTGTAGTCAAAATTGGACGAATCGCCGCATGTGGACATACGAAGGAACATTGATTGCAGCCAATGCACTTATCCTTATCCCAAACAGGAACTTTCAGTGCTGTACCGCGTTTTTCATAAGCAGAACCGCCAACAGGAAAAGTGCCGTCAACCAAATCTTTTAACTTGTTGACAGACAACGTATCGCCATTTTGACGATTCATAACTTCTTGTATATTAGTAATAAATGCCGGTTCTTCACGCTCAACAAGCGGCTTATCCGGGCAATTTTTCCATTCTTCGACAGGATAATCAACGCGATGAATTGCTTCAATACCTTTATCAATCGCCGCCCAGTTCATGTCGACGATATTTTGACCTTTTTTGCCATAACTTGTAACAACAGCGTCTTTAAGATATTTAACTGCTTCATCAATCGAAATAATATCTGCAAGTTTGAAAAATGCAGATTGCATAATCATATTAAATCTGCCGCCAAGTCCGAGTTCTTGTGCAATTCCAACAGCGTTAATCGTATAGAGTTTAATTTCATTCTCCGCAATATAACGCTTATACTTAGGGCTAAGTTTCCAAGCAAGTTTTTCATCGTCCCAATTTGTGTTGAGCAGGAAGATACCGCCTTTTTTAAGACCGGCAAGTAGATCGTAGTGATGAATATAGGATTTCTGCGAACAAGAAATAAAATCTGCTGCCGTAATTAAATATGGACTTGTGATAGGCTTTTCGCCAAAGCGCAAATGTGACATCGTAATACCGCCGGACTTTTTGGAGTCATAAGCGAAATAAGCCTGTGCATACAAATTAGTATGATCGCCAATAATTTTAATTGCTGATTTATTTGCGCCAACTGTGCCGTCAGAACCAAGTCCCCAGAATTTGCAAGCAGTTGTACCTTCCGGCGTCAAATCAACATCATGAGTATCTGACGAAATTGATTTATGCGTTAAGTCGTCGTTGATTCCAATCGTGAAGCCATTAACCGGATTATCTTTAGTGAGTTCGTGGAAAACAGCCAACATTTGATCCGGAGTAGTATCTTTGCCGCCTAAGCCGTAACGACCGCCGATAATTACAGGTTTTGCCTCAAAATCACTGCCATAGAAAGCAGCACGAACGTCAAGATAAAGAGGCTCGCCGATTGCGCCGGATTCTTTTGTACGGTCAAGGACAGCAACTTTTTTGACGGTTTTAGGCATGACGTTAAAGAAGTGTTTCAATGAAAATGGTCTGTATAAATGAACGCTGACAACACCAACTTTTTCGCCTTGCTTGTTGAGATATTCAGCCGCCTCAACAGCCGTTTGACAAACTGAACCAATCGCAATAATAACTCTATCTGCGTCAGGTGCACCATAATAGTCAAATAAATGGTGCTCGCGACCCGTAATTTTGGCGACATCTGCCATTGCCGATTCAACAATGTCCGGCAAATTATCATAATATTTGTTGACGGTTTCGCGAATTTGGAAGTAAACATCAGGATTTGTTGCAGTACCTCTAATTACCGGATGATCCGGATTCAGAGCATGACGACGGAACTCATCAATAGCGTTATAATCAACAATATTTGCAAGGTCATCGTAGTCAATGACTTCAATTTTTTGAATTTCATGTGAGGTTCTGAAACCGTCGAAGAAGTTGATAAACGGCAATTTGCCTTTAATTGCGGCAAGATGAGCAACAGCAGATAAATCCATAACTTCTTGAACGCTTGATTCAGCCAACATTGCACAACCTGTTTGACGTGCCGCCATAACATCTTGATGATCGCCGAAAATATTCAGCGTTGAAGTGGCTAAAGCTCTGGCGCTGACATGAAAGACACCTGGCAACATTTCGCCGGCAATTTTATACAAATTTGGAATCATTAGCAAGAAGCCTTGAGATGCTGTATAAGTTGTCGTCAAAGCGCCGGCTTGTAATGAGCCGTGAACGGTACCTGCTGCACCACCTTCACTTTGCAACTCAACCAAGCGAACCTTCTGACCAAAGATATTTTTAATACCTTTTGCTGCCATCTCGTCAACGTGCTCAGCCATTGGACTTGATGGCGTTATCGGATAAATTGCTGCAACATCAGTGAACGCATAGGACACATATGCGGCAGCTTGGTTGCCATCCATAGTCTTCATCTTTTTACTCATAAAACTTTCAAAGTCTCCTCTCAATTAACAAAACTTTAATTATTATAACACAAAGATATAAAATTGCAACAAAAAAGTTATAGTTTATATTTTTAAGATTCTCATCAAAAAGCGGCTTAATATCACTAACTTTAAAGTGAATATAAGCCGCCGTTTTTTTGGGCGAAATTTAATTATTTTTTAAACAAATTTGGATAGATTAATGCCGCCATGTTTTCCACTGCTTCCGGATAACGAAGACCAGGACTCAGCAAAAACAAATCTTGCGGCAAATAATAAAGCTGCTTATTTTTTATTGCACCAATCGTTTGCCATGCCGGATTAGTTTCAATATTTTGCTGCATATTTGATTTGATTTCGTCAATTTTTCCCATACTTGTAACGAAAATTATTTCAGGATTCTGCTCTGCTAATGTTTCGAGACTATAAGGCGCAGCATCGGGATTACTCTCAAGTGGCGTCATATTAGCTGCAACATTTTCCCAGCCGAACATTTTTGAAATATTTCCGGCAATGCTGCCATCAAGTTGGACGCTCAAGCCTTGCGCTGTGCTGTGAAGAATTGCAATTCTATGCTTATCCTTCGGCACTTTGTCAACTATCGCTTTAATTTTATTGTCCATTTCGGAAATGATCTGATTTGCTTTATCAGTGTTTTTGGTAAGTTCGCCAAAAACTTCCAACTCATGCTTAACGTCGCTGTAACTTTTCATATCTAAAACCAAAGCAGGAATTCTGTTTTCGTCAAGGACATCAAGCAATTTTTCATTCATGCCCTTGTTAATTATGACTAAGTCCGGATTACAGGCGATAATTTTTTCAACATCAACGTTATAGACTTGCCCAATACTATCAATATCCTTTGCCCAATCAGGCATTTGAGTTTTTGAATCCGGTCGGCCGACAATGTTACCATTAACTGCATGAAGCGGTTCCAAAAATGAAGCGGAAGTTACCACAATGCGCTCAGGTTTCTTTTCCAAAACCACATCACGACCTGCCGAATCAGTCATAAAATTGAAAATTTCACGAGTTGTAGTATGAGTGTACATTTCATCTTCGCCACAACCGGAAATAATCAACGTCAGCATTAAAGTTAAAATTGTAAACAAATAGTAAATTTTTTTCATAGCTTAAACCTTTTAATTAAAAATCTCATTTAATATCGGATTAAAAGTTTTGCTGATTTCGCGAATGCATTGTTTAAAAGCTCCGCGCTTTGCTCTAAGTTCGCTCGTTTTTGAATCTTCCTCATTAGTCGAAGAAACTACTTCAATTATCTTTTGACTGTCAACCAAAAAAGCATTAATTGTAATGGAAGCACGCGAACGCTGTTTACCTTTGCGGTCGTGGGTATCTAAAACTGGATCTTTCACAACGAGATAAATAGTTTTATCATAACCGGAATAATTGACGAATTCTATAAAATCTGATTGCGTTGGCGTGCCTTCATCAAGTAAACCTTTTTTAAGCCAATAAGTTTGATATTTACTTTGAACTTCGCTGCCGGACATGATTTTAACATTTTCCGGAACTTCAAAATATTCTTGTGCATATCTGACAAAATTGGCAGTCTTATAGTCAGAACTGCCGACTATTATAACGGCTAAGGTCTTATCTTTGGACAAATCTTCAGCCTCTGCGGAAATAGTTAAACTAATCAAGCAAAACAAAGTTAAAACAGAAATTAAAAATTTTTTCAATTTATTCACCTCGTCATCAAGGTGGCGATTCTATTTGCAAGTTCAACATGATTATCAGGCATAATACCTTCAATCAGCAGCGCTTGACAATACATTAAATCGCAGAAGTCGTTAAAACCGTCTGTGCCGTGAACTTCTTTGAGTTTGTCGAATAATGCGTGATTTGGATTAATTTCTAAAATCTTTGACGCCTTAAAAAATGGATTGTTCATTGCCTCAAAGGTTTTTTCCATTGTCAACGACGGACCATGTGCGCTGGTAACAAGACATACTGCACCGCTTTTAAGCTGCGAAGTTAATTTAACATCGTCAACCTTGCCTTTGAGCGACTCTTTGACATCTTTAAGTAGCTTTTTATTATCTTTAGTAAGGTTTTCAACTTTCTTCTGCTCAGTTTTTGATTCTTCGTCATCAAGTTTAAAATCTTCACGGCTAATTGATTGAAAATGCTTTCCGTCGTATTCATGTAACGCCTCAAGTGTAAATTCATCAACAGGATCGAGAAGATAGACAACTTCAATGCCTCTATCCTTGAGAAGTTCCATTTGCGGCAATTTTTCAATGGTTGCGATATCCTTAGCTGAGGCGAAATAAATTTTATCTTGATCCGGCTTCATTCTGCCGACATATTCGGAAAGCGTTGAAAATTTGCCTTCATTGGAAGTTTGGAAAATCAACAAGTCTTTTAATTCTTCCGCTGTCTTGCCTGTGAAAGCGTCATTGTAAATTCCGATTTTAAATGACTTGCCGTATTCATTCCAGAAATTTTCATATTTCTGACGATCATCTTGCATTATTTTAGACAGCATTTTTAAAATACTCTTTTCAAGTGCCTTGCCAATCTTCTTGACCTCACGGCTCTGCTGAAGAAGTTCACGCGAAATATTAAGCGGCAAATCAGGAGAATCAACCAGACCTTTGATAAATCTCATATAATCCGGCAAAAAGTCCTTGCATTTATCCATAATAAACACATGTCGGCTATAAAGTTGAAGACCAGGTTCAAAATTGGAATAATACAAATCTGTTGGTGCTTTTTTCGGAATACAAAGCAGCGCAGTATATTCAAGCGCACCTTCAGCCTTAGTGTGGTAAATTTCCAATGGTTCTTCCCATTCGTGAAATTGATGCTTAAAGAAGTCGTTATATTCTTCCAGCTTAATTTCAGATTTATTTTTTGTCCAAAGCGGCTTCATTGAATTAACCGTACGAATTTCAATAGTCTTTTTATCCTTGTCGTCTTTGTCAGTAACCTCAAAATTCATCTTGATTGGATAGCGAATGTAGTCAGAATACTTTTTAATAAGGCGTTCAATATTATATGTATCTGTAAAATTTTCGTCAATGCCTTCGGTAAAATCGCTTTTGAGGTGTAAAGTAATTGTTGTGCCGCGTGATTCTTTATCACAATCCTCAATGGTAAATTCACCAGTGCCGTCAGACTCCCATTTGACAGCAGAATTTTTATCTTGTCCGGCTCTGCGAGTGACAAGAGTAACTTTATCAGCAACGATAAAAGCGCTGTAAAATCCGACGCCAAATTGACCGATTAACTCCTCACTTGATTCGCCGCTGTCCTTTAACTTTTCGAGAAATGCTTTAGTACCGCTCTTGGCGATTGTGCCAATATTACTTATGACTTCTTCGCGGCTCATTCCAATTCCATTATCACTGATTGTGATCGTCTTGGATTCTGAATCCGGTACGATGAAAATTTCATAATCAGAATTGCCCTCAAGAATATCTTGACTTGTCAGCGACTCAAAATGCAATTTATCAATCGCGTCAGAAGCATTTGAGATAAGTTCTCTTAAAAAAATTTCTTTGTTTGTGTAAATTGAATTGATAACCAAATCAAGCAAACGTTTAGTTTCCGCCTGAAATTGAAGTGTTTCTTTAGACATCTAATCAACCTCTAATCTTTTATTTGTTTAGCAATTATAACATTAAATTTTTTGCTCTGCAACGTTTAGTGGCAAATAATATGGAAATGGTATTTCCGAAAGCAACTTTATTTTTATTGACATTTTTTTGCGAAATGTTATAATTAAAAACAAAAATGATAAATAGAGTGTTTTAGGAGTTGTCAACAGTCGTTAGACAAACGGTTCAGTTTCGTAGAATGAATATGAGGAAATTAGATTGCCGTCTGGAATTGCAGCTTCAGACGGTTTTTATTTGTTCAGAATAAATAATCTCAATAGTTTTAGAATCATAAATTTTAAATATCAATCAGAATATTTTGTGGAAGGATTGATTTATAATGAAAGTTATTTTAACACAAGACGTAAAAAAACTTGGCGCAAAAGGTGACATCGTTGAGGTTTCTGACGGTTATGGAAGAAATTTTTTGCTGCCGAAGAAATTGGCGTTAATTGCCAACACGGAAAATTTAAACATCGCCAAAGATAAAGCTCAAGTTACAGCTCGTCGAAAGGCTCAAGAAGCTGATGAAGCGCAATTATTAGCGGCTCAACTCGAAAAGTTGACTATTGAAATTCCGGTCAAAGTTGGTGAAGGCGGCAAATTGTTCGGCTCTGTCGGCGGTGCTGATGTTTCAAAGGTTTTAAAATCAAAGCATGATATTGATATTGATAAGCGTAAAATTTCTTTCACGGAAGAAGTCATTTCGCCAGGTCCTTACACGGTAATTATAAAATTACATCAAAACGTTCAAAGTAAAGTTAAAGTTGAAGTCGTTGCAAAGTAAAAAAATAAGGCATTATTCGCCTCAAAAATTTACTTCCGCAATATGTATTTCAAAACTAAATATCCAACTTCATAAAGTGCAATCATTGGCAATGCTATCATTGATTGTGTAAATACGTCCGGTGTAGGCGTGATTATTGCTCCAATTACGAATGATAAAAAAATCACGATACGCTGGTATTTTTTTAGCCACTCTGAAGACAATATACCAATTTTTCCGAGAACTATTATAATTAGCGGCAACTCAAAAATAAATCCAAATGGCAGCATGAACATTACTACGAAGTCAAAATAATTGCCGAATGAAAAAATCGCCTGTAAATTTTCGTCTCCAAAACCTAGAAAAAATTTTAACGCAATAGGCAGTACCAAGAAAAATGAAAATGCCAATCCAGAAAAAAACAGCACAACTGAAACAGGAACGATTATTCCCAATACTAAGCGCTCAGCTGCCGTCAATGCTGGCAAGAAAAAACGCCAAGCGTGATAAAAAATTACTGGCAAGGCAATTAAAAATCCGGTAACTATGTCAATTTTAATGTACGTGAAAAAAGCCTCACCAGGCTTCATATAATAAAGTTTTCCGACATTCAGTGTCAAATAATGCGTAATTTCGTCCAAAAAGAAGTATGAAATAAAACCACCAACTACGACAGCTAAAAGGCTTTTAATCAATCGTGATCGCAATTCTTCTAAATGTGCAGTCAATGACATTGTGCCGTCATCATTTGCCGCTGATTTTTGCTTTTCTTCTGACTCGGATTTCAGCTCTTGAGATTCTGGTAATTTTTCTTCAGATAAGCTCATTTCTTTTCAGCGGCGTCAACTGATGCCAATTTTTTTTGTTCTAAAATTTCATCTTCTTTGTTAGCGGCCTTAAATTCTTTGATACTTTGACCAAGTGCCTTGCCAACGCCAGGAAGTTTTCCAGGTCCAAAAATTACAAGACCAATGACTAAAATTAAAACTAGTTCCGGTACTCCAAGACCAAACATGATATCTCCTCGCTCTCAAAAATTTTTTTTAATTATAACACATTGACACTCCACACGGCTAAAGTCAGTGGATTCTTGAGGAGTTATTACTCCATCGATGTTATGTAGCAAAGGCTGTGCCAAGCAACCCTTACCCTATTACCCGAAGGTTTCAGGCTACTTTTTGTACGGAAGGCTAACCGTTAAATTTATTTTACTAAAACTTAAAATCTAAGTCAATAATATTTTGCGCCTTACATTCTCTTACGGCGCGGAACGATAAAATTAACTTGCAAAAAATTTTAAGGACTAATTACTCAAAATAAAATTTATATGCACGGAAGCTGAACAGCTCAAAGTACCGGCCTCAATCGGTGTTTTATAATCCAGCATGGCTGCTTCAGCTTTCATCATCATATGATTGGAACGTATGACACCGACTCCGCCGGTATTTATTGATATATCTTGAATGCCTACTATTGACTTGCCAAGTTCTCTGGCAACAAGTTCGGCTCTCTGCCTTGCGTCTCTAATAGCGGCAATTAAGGCTTCGTCTTGCAGTCTCTTGCGATTTTTAATGCCAAAATCCAGCGAGTCAATATTATTTGCACCGTGATTTAATGAAGCGTCAATAACTTTTCCAACTAAATCAAGATCGTCAACAATTATATTAATCGTGTTGCTGACTGCATAACCGTCAATTTCGTGGCGTCGATTTTCTTCTTGTCTGTAAGTTGGTCGAAAGTTATAATCACTCGTACGAATATATTTTCTTTCAACGCCAAGTGCAACGATTGAATTGATAATTTCTTGCGCTGCCTTCGCGTTTAAATTTTGCGCTCTTGAAGCGTCTCTATCTTGAGTCAAAACGCCAACGGAAATTGTTGCTCTATCTGGTGCCGCCTCAACTATACCTTCGCCGTTGACTGAAAGTGTCGGTACTCTTTCCTCAGCAGCAAAAACTCTTGTTGTCATCAACGATAACATTAAAAATGGTATCAAAAACAAAAATAAATTTTTCATAAAAATGCTCCTCTGCAAACGATAAAAATTTTTAACTAATTTTAAATCACTGAATATTAAATGTCAATTTGAAATAAAGTTTAATTTTCTAAATCTTAAAAGGATTTTTTAAGACTGTGAAGAAAAATATCATATATTTAATTTATTTTTTAATCAATCTATATTAAACTAGAGGAGTGATAAATTTATGAACATGACGCTGAAGCAAAAATTTTTAATCTTAACAGGACTCATAGGCTTGTTGTTGGCAGTTGTCTCGACGTTTGGTTATTTAAGTTCACGTGATAATTTGCGAGACAGCGTTGAAAACGAACTATTAGCCGTTATCGAATCGCAAGTAAATGTTTTAGACGGCTGGCTTAAAGAAAAAGGCGCAAGCGTTGAGCATGAGGCAAATTTACTCTCCGCTATGAATGGCGATATGGCACGAATGAAGCAAATTTCAAATCTAGCCATTGCCTCTACAGACTCCGATATTATTGAACTTACAATGGGTCTTGAAGACGGATACTTTGCAGGATTTAAAGCCGGCGAAGTTACCGGAACAAAAGATCCGCGTCAACGTCCTTGGTATCAACAGGCGAAAGCAGCCGGCAGTTTGATTTTTACTGAAGCATATGTTGATACTTTTACTAATCAGCTCATAATTTCTGCAGGTGCGCCAGTTAAGGCAAATGGTCAATTTGTTGGCGCTATTTGTAATGATATTACGCTTGATGTTGTTCATGATCGTGCTAAGGCCATGAACTATCACGGCGAAGGAACCAGCATTATCTTTGATAAGGACGGTCAAATTTTGGCAACCAACGGCGATGCGGCAGTTAATTCAAATGTCAAAGACCTTCATGGAATTGGTGAACACTTTAGCGAAATGGTATCAAACGGCAGAGGTTATTTTGATATGGAAAGCCGTCGCGGTGATGAAGTATTTGCATACATGAAAGTTCCTACGACTAATTGGATTGTCGGTCTTGCCGTTTCTGAAGACTTCGTATTTGAGCCGGCAACAAAACTCAGAACACTGTTTATAATCTTTACATTTGTAGGTTTAATTTTGGCTTTTATCGTCTGCGGTCGTACGGCTACATCAATTATCAGTCCGCTTTCTTCGCTTGAAAAACATGCAAACGAACTTGCAAAAGGTAATTTGAGACTTGAGCCGCTCGTTGTAATGTCAAATGATGAAATTGGAACTTTGACTCAAGCATTTAACGATATGAGCAAAAATTTGCGCGGTCTCATTACTAAAATGGCGACTACAGCAGAACAAGTTGCAGCGGCTTCTGAAGAATTGACTGCATCAGCGCAACAATCTGCCGATGCTGCCGTTCATGTTGCCGAAACCGTTGCACAAGTCGGCGGTGATATTTCACAGCAAATGCAGGATATTGAGGCAGCTCGCAGCAGTATTGACGTTGTATCTAATGACATTCAGACTGTTTCGGATAAGGCTATCAATGTTGGTGAAACTTCCGAAAAGACCGCTGCCGCTGCTAAGACCGGCGAAGATTTGATGCAGGAAGCTGTTGAAAAGATGAGCAGCATTGAAAAATCTGTTTTGGCAAG
>CAJOHI010000014.1 GCA_905234365.1 uncultured Selenomonadaceae bacterium
AAATCTTACAAATATTTGTACTTCTCTTTGCAAATTTTGCGCTTTTGGTCGCGAAGAAAATGCTAAAGGTGCGTATGAATTGAATTTAAAACAAATAATTTCTAAAATAGAAGATGCGTTAAAAGATCCTAATATGTCAGGTTTACACATAGTTAGTGGACTTCATCCTAAATGGTCTTTTAAAAGATATGTTAAAATTATAGATATACTTCATAAAAAGTTTCCTTCGTTGTATATAAAAGGTTTTACTGGCGTAGAGATTATACATTTTGCAAAAATTTCAGGTAAACCTATAAAAAATGTCCTTATTGAACTAAAAAACGCAGGATTACAAGCTATTGCCGGTGGAGGAGCAGAAATTCTTTCAGATCGCGTAAGAAATTTACTTTGTCCCAAGAAAGCAACTGCTGATGAATGGCTTGAAGTTGCTAAAATTGCTCACAGTATAGGAATTAAATCAAATGCAAGCATGTTATACGGTCACATAGAAACTTTAGAGGAACGTGTAGAGCATCTTATTAAACTGCGAAATTTACAAGACATAACTGGAGGATTTCAAACTTTCATAAGTTTTCCATTTTTACCTAAAAATACTATACTTGGAAAAGAAATAAAGCAAACTTCTATGTGGGACGATTTAAGAACACTAGCAATTTCGCGGCTCACATTAAGGCTTATTGGGTAATGTTGACTGTTCCAGTAGCGCAAGTCGCTTTAAATTTTGGTGCAAATGATATTGATGGGACAATTCACAAAGAAACAATTTTGCATGATGCTGGTGCCTCTAGTCCAACATCATTAAAAGAAGATGAAATTATTAAAATTATTCGTGACATTGGCAGGATTCCTGCAGCTTGTGATTGTAATTTTAATATTTTGAGGTTAATTAATTAGGTATGAATATAAAAAATGACTTAAAAATTGCAAGGAAAAAAGCCGCTTCGGGTGAGCGACTTACAAAAGAAGATGCTTTGGCATTATATGAAGATAATGATTTATTGTCACTGGCTCATTGGGCAAGAATGGTTAAAAAGCGTAAAAGTGGCAATAAAATTTTTTACATTATTAATAGACATATAAATTTAACAAATATTTGCAGTTCAAATTGTCCACTATGTGCATTTCAATGCAAAAGTGATGACAATAGAGGTTATACACTGGAAATAGAAGACATTGAAAAAATGATCGACGAAATTAAAAAAGATAAAACTGTTTCTGAAATTCATATTGTCAGCGCATTACATCCTACAAAACCATTTGAATATTATGTTGAGGTCATCAAAGTTATAAAAAAGGCTTTATTTGACATAGAAATAAGAGCTTTTACTCCAGTCGAAATAGTTAATTTTTCCAAACACAGTTCAAAAAGTATTTCAGAGATATTAGAAATTCTAACTAAAGCTGGCATAAATTCACTTTTAGGCGGTGGAGCTGAAATTTTTTCTGAACGTGTACGAAAGATTATATGTCCAAATAAGGCTACAGCAGAGGAATGGTTATACGTAATGAAAACAGCGCATCAACTTGGTTTAAAAAGCAATGCTTCGATTATGTACGGGCATATTGAAACTATTGAAGAACGTATTGAACATTTGCTTAAATTACGTGATTTACAAGATGAAACCGGCGGCTTTCAAGCGTTTTTAATGTTTCCATTTCATCCAAACAATACAGAATTAGGAAAAAAATATAATCTTAAACGTGTTGGTGCTTGGGAAGATTTAAAAATGATAGCGCTTTCTCGCCTCATTCTAGACAATTTTGATCATATCAAAGCATTTTGGGTTATGCTTACACTGCCTATTGCACAATTAGCTATGGCATTTGGAGCTGACGATTTAGATGGTACAATAGGAGAGGAAAAGATTATTCATGCAGCAGGTTCAAAAGAATTTTCAGGTATAACTCGAAATTCATTAAAAAAAATAATTAAGGAAACTGGTTATGAGCCTGTCGAATGTGACAGTTTTTATAATCAAATAAGGTAAATATAATGGAAATGACAAAAAAAGAAGGTATAGCTTTAATAACAAATGAAGATCTATTAACTCTCGGAAAACAAGCTGACGAAATAAGAGAAAATAAATTTGGTAATTTAGCAACATTTGTTATTGATAGAAATATTAACTATACAAATATTTGTCAAAATGAATGTAAATTTTGTGCCTTCTTCCGTCGAAAAAAACAAAAAGATGCCTACTGCTTAACTATTAATGAAATTCTTGAAAAAGTTCGTGAAGCTGTTAAATTAGGTGCTACACAGATAATGCTGCAAGGTGGTCTAAATCCTGAACTTGGTCTCGAATATTATGAAAAAATATTACGTTTAATAAAAAATCAATTTAATATAACCATTCATTCATTCACCGCTACAGAAATTCAATATTTCGCAAAGCTGGAAGGAATTTCTATACTAGAAACTCTTAAAAGACTACGAGCAGCTGGATTAGATAGTTTGCCAGGTGGTGGAGCTGAAATTTTAGTTGATACAGTTAGAAAAAGAATAAGTCCAAGAAAAATTTCAAGCTATGATTGGTTAAATGTTATGAAAATTGCTCATAGTATAGGTATGAAAAGTACAGCAACTATGGTTATTGGGTTTGGTGAAACATTGGAGCAACGCATTGAACATATGGAAAAGATTCGTAATCTTCAAAATGAGACTGGTGGTTTCCGAGCTTTTATCATGTGGAGTTTTCAACCTAAAAATACTCAATTAGGTGGAGAAAAAATAAACGCTTGGGATTATATGAAAACGCTCGCTGTCAGCCGAATATATCTTAATAATATTGAACATATACAAGGTTCTTGGGTTACTCAAGGTGAAAGAATTGGTCAATTAACCTTAGGATTTGGTGCCGATGATCTTGGCAGCATTATGCTTGAAGAAAACGTAGTAAAAGCAGCAGGCACTTCTTATGAAATGTCTAAACAAAAAATGATTGATTTAATTAAATCTACCGGTAAAGTACCGGCTCAACGAGATACTGAATATAAAATTATTAAAAAATTTTAAAAGGCGTGTTTTAGCAATGAACGTATTAAGTGAAATTCCAAAAGCTGATTTTGCTATAATTGGTGGTTCTGGAACACTTTCAAGTGATTTTCCTCAAAATATTCAAAGTACAAATATAAAAATATTAAATAATCAAATATTTATAGATACACCTTTTGGAATTAGCCCTCGTTTTATTTTATTTACTCTTAAGGAAAAAATAATTTTGACTTGTAAAATGCACGGTTGGAGAAGTGGAGTTAGTAGAGCTGATGCTTCTCGTCAATTATTTTGGGTTTTAAAAAAAGCTGGTGTAAAACGTATTTTGTCAGAAGGTGGCGTTGGTACAGTCAATCATTTACTTGATCCACGTGATTTAGTAATACCAGATGATTATATTGATTTATCTGTCCGTAAAGATGTTATGTTAGATAGTCGATATCTTCTAATAATGCGCGAAGCTCTTTGTAAAGAATTAAGAAAAAAATTGATTGATTCTGCTCGAAAATATTTTTCTGGTCGCATTTTTGAGCGTGGAACTTATGCTGTTACAGATGGTCGTCATTTTGAAAGTCCAGCAGAAATTGCAATGTTAAAAGGATATGCCGATATTGTTGGTCAGAGTCTTGCACCTGAAGTTTATCTTGCGCGTGAAATAGGCGCTTGTTATGCGAATCTTTCTTTTGTTGTAAATTATGGCGAAGGTATCAACGTTTCATGGTCACACGATGTAATGAAAGATATTTTTTATGATGATGCTCAAATGATTGGTAACATTTTAATAGATACAGTTAGAAACATTGAAACAAATAGCAAAAAATGCAGTTGTAGTAGTCTTCGTAAAGAAACTTTATTAAAAGATATTTATAATGAAGAATCTGCTAAAGGTTAATAGATGTTATATCATAATAAAATAAATATTGTTCGTAATTTTTTAATTGATGTTATAGTAAGGTGATTTAATAAAATCTTGTCCTAATTTAATATTTGGATATAAAATAGAAAATATATCACTAGAAATAATATCAAAATACAACATTTTTTGGTATACCTTTAAATTATTGCTCTGTTTATAAATATCTCGACTTAATATATGTTTGGAAACTTTATTTATTATAGGTATATTTGTTGTTTTTTTAATTAAATGTATTAGATTTCTTCCTTGTTGGTTAAATGCTAGTATTCGTGCATAATTTATTGAATCAGAATCGAATATGGCGATATCTTCTTTTTGTAATTTAATTAAAAAATGTAATATTAATCTTTGTATCCTAGTTCGTGTGTAACGTTGACTGACGAGTGAATTAACTAATGTCTCAAAATTTTCAGATGAACGAGCAGAAGAAATTAATTTATTTTCCAGTCCTTCGTTCATGCCATAAATATTTTCCAATTCTGTGATTTTGCTGCAAATAATTTTCATAATGAGAGGTTTAAATAAATTTTCCATTGACGGCAATTCAGATTTTTTTAAAACTTCTAAAGTTTTATTATCTATAGTTTCAGAAATTTGATCCCATGATGTTTTTTTTAGGTATACTGATGTTCTAATAGCAGTTGCGCTCGATATATTTGAGTGCAATTTTTTTTCATTATGTTGTGATAAAACTCTAGGAATTAAAAGTGGCTTTATTAATGTCGCATTTAATGCTCTTAAATATTCGATTGCTAAAATTAAATTCGGTAGACGTAAAATTTTTTCATCTATACTTAAAATTTTTGATAATACTTGACATGTCGCACTTGCATAAGAAATTCCTTTAGATAAATCATCTCGTAACATTTGATTAAATTCACTCGTATCTAAGATTTTTGCAGCCTTTTGCAACAATTTTATATCATCAATTTCAGCACCAAATGCTAATATATCAACTATACCTAAGTTTTTAAGTAAATTTATGGCTCCACGTGCAAAATCTTGAGCGCTACGAACAGCAAATACAAAAGGCAATTCCAGTACTAAATCACAGCCGCCGTTAATTGCTAATTCAGCTCTTGTGAATTTATCCAAAATTGCCGCTTCTCCACGTTGAGTAAAATTGCCACTCATCACGGCAACGATAGTGGCATCTTTGACCTTTTTACGTATTTGTTCAATTTGATAACGATGTCCATTATGAAATGGATTATACTCTGCAATAATTCCAACTACCATTTATAAAATTCTCACATTTAATATTATTTTATTTTATAGCTAGATAAATTGCAAAAATTAACCAATTTTAACACTATGAATTACTCTATAGCCTTTAGTTTCTAACTTATTTTTAATGTCGTCAAAACCATTTTCTACGTCGTCAAGACGCACTACTACTTCATATTTTCCTGAACTTTGCTTACATGTTATAATACTGTCAAGATTTATGCCATTTTCAGCAAAAATTCTAGTTATATCTGCAATAGTTCCAATTTTATCTTCAATTTCTAAAGTAAACCTTGTTTTTCCGGAAGGCAGTCCCATTACATCAACGAACGTTTTTAAAATATCAGTCGCCGTTATAATACCGACAAGTGCTCCAACATCGCTAATTACTGGCAAACCACCGACTTTATTGTTATACATTATCAATGCAGCTTCTTCAACAGTTGCATCTTCTTTAACGGTTATAACCTTATTTTGCATAATTTCTTTAACTGTCATTTTGTCAAGTAAAGAACGAATTTCATAACGTGAAAGTGTCGTTGCAGGTGACGGTGCTACTCTCATAACATCACGATCGCTGAAATATCCAACAAGTTTTCCATTATCAACTACAAGCATTCTGTGAAAATGATTTTTTTTCATTAATTTTGCCGCTTCGCTAATAGTAGCATTAGATGTAACAGTTACAGGATGCCTAGACATTCTGGTTGAAACGAACATAACAATCACCTCTTCAAAAAATTTTTAGTAAACTCACAATTATTTATTAAAGTTTATAATTTTTGTATATGACTGTCAATATATTTGCTAAACAATCAAAATTTTTAGATAGTCTTGACGTAAACAAGCTAAAGTGATATTCTTAAATAAAATATATTTATCGTAAATGTAAATAATCATTTTAAAATTAAAATTGCTTTTTAGCTTTGTTGGTGGTTTTAAAGTAATTTTTGATAAAATAAGGAGGCGTTTTGTTTTAATGATTGATATTATTGATCGTGTAAAAAACAAGGAATTACAAGCAAAAATTACAACGGCAGAGAAAGTAGCAGCATGGATTAAGCCAGGTATGACTATTGGTTGCAGCGGATTTACAGCTTCAGCTTATCCAAAGGCAGTGCCACTTGCTCTTGCCGAGAGAATGAAAAAGGAACCCTTCACTGTCAATATGTGGACAGGTGCTTCAACCGGTCCTGAATTTGATGATGCTCTTGCTTTGGTACATGGTATCAAAAAAAGATTGCCTTATCAAACTGACGCTGCGTTGAGAAAGGACATTAACGACGGTCATGTTGATTATCTTGATCTGCATTTGTCAGAATCGGCTCAACTTTGCAGAGTAGGATACGAAGGCAAAATGGACGTTGCACTTGTCGAAGCTGCAGCAATTACCGAAGAAGGTAATTTAATTCCTACGACTTCATTAGGCAACGCGGCAAGTTACGTGCAACAAGCTGATATTGTAATTGTTGAAGTTAATACTACACAGCCAATGGAACTTCAAGGTATGCACGATGTTTATGTGCCGCTTGATCCACCTAATCGCCTTCCGATTCCAATCGTACATGCTGACGACAGAATAGGTACTGAATATATTCCATGTACGCCAGAAAAGATTAAATTTATTGTACCTTGCGATATTAAAGATCATACGAGAGATTTGACGCCGGTTGACGAAAATTCCAAGAAAATGGCGGCTTTTACTCTCGAATTTTTGAATGCTGAAATTAAAGCCGGTCGCATGCCGAAAAATCTGTTGCCGCTTCAAAGTGGTGTTGGTAATGTCGCTAATGCTGTTTTAGCAGGTTTTGTTGAATCAGACATGAATGATTTGACTGTTTATACGGAAGTCATTCAAGATGCAATGTTGGACCTCATTGATGCCGGCAAGTTGAAGTTTGCTTCCGGTACGGCTTTCAGTCCGTCACCTGCAGGTATGGAACGTTTCTATAAAGATATCAATAAATATCGTAAATACATTTTGCTTAGACCTGAGGAAATCTCAAATTCGCCGGAAGTCGTACATCGTCTCGGCGTAATTGCAATGAATACGGCTCTTGAGATCGACATTTACGGCAATGTCAATTCAACTCATGTTACCGGCACTAAGATGATGAACGGTATCGGCGGCAGCGGCGATTTTGCTCGTAATGCTTATCTTACAATCTTCTATACGCCATCGACTGCAAAAGGCGGCAAAATTTCTTCAGTAGTTCCGATGTGTTCTCACGTTGACCACACTGAACATGATGTTGATATTTTTATCACTGAACAAGGCATTGCTGATCTTAGAGGTCTTGCACCACGTGCACGTGCACTTGAAATTATTAACAAATGCGCTCATCCAGATTATCGTCCAATTTTGCTTGATTATTACGAAAGAGCATTAGAAGCGACAAAAAAGAGCAATACACCACATCTTTTGCATGAAGCTTTGAGTTTCCATACTCGTTTCCTTGAGACCGGTGACATGCACAAATGATTAAATGTAAAAAAATTTTTCTGTCAGCATTGATAGTTGGAATAGTCAGCAGTACATTTGGAGGTAGTACAATTTCAGAAGCTGCAGTTGATAAAACTGAAATACATTTTGATTCGGAGATAAGGCAAGCTGATCCTGATTTTGTAGAAAGATTCAATTATTTTTCAACTCAAGAAGTATCTTCACTTGGCAAGTTAGAAAGTCGTACACGCTATATGTCGATTTTATCTGCATTATTAGGTTGTCAAGGTGTTGATGAATTTAAAAGTGTCTTGAATATTGCCTTAAATGATGGTCTTTCACCTGTCGAAGCAAAAGAAATTGTCTATCAAGCAACAGCATATCTTGGCATTGGTAGGACAAAACCTTTTTTGGCTGTGACAAATGAAGTTATGAAGTCCAAAAAAATAAACTTGCCGTTAGAATCGCAATCTACAACAACTTTGGAAAATCGCCGCGAAAAGGGAACAGCTAAACAAGTTGAGCTTTTCGGTGAACAGTATCAAGATTTTTGGAAACAGCGCGACATAAATTATATGTTGGCGGCAAATTGTTTCGGCGACTACTACACGCGAACAGGTCTTTCAAACAAAGATCGCGAGTTGATAACATTTTGCTTTATTGCGGCACAAGGTGGTTGTGAACCGCAACTGATTGGGCACACGGCGGCAAATTTTAAGCAAGGTAATGACGCAGAATTTTTAACAAATGTCGTGACAGAAATTCAACCTTATATTGGTTATCCACGCAGTTTAAACGCATTGGCGGTCATTAAACAAGTTAGCGAAGAAAAATAATTTTTGATGTGTGTTTTTAGGAGGTTTTATGAATGTTTAAAATTTTGGGCGTAGATCATATTGGTATTGCGTCAACTGATTTGGCTGACGGTGAATTTTGGAAAACACTCGGTTTGAAATGTACGGGCGAAGAAACTGTTGATGAGCAGAAAGTTACTACCGCTTTTTATCCGACAACTGACGATAAGGAACATGGAGAAATTGAACTTCTTGTCGCAAGCGAAGCAGGATCACCAATAGAAAAATTCATCGAAAAGAACGGCGGACGCGGTGGCATTCAGCATATTGCACTTAGAGTTGACAACCTTGAAAATGCACTTGCCGATCTCAAAGAAAAAGGCGTAAAACTCATTGACGAAAAACCACGTAAAGGTGCAGGCGGCGCAATGATTGCCTTCATTCACCCGAAAGCAACTCACGGTGTACTGCTCGAACTCTGCCAGCGCGGCTGATTAATTCAGAATTACGCATTAAATAAGGGAGTGGTTAGATGGCTACAGTTGCCGAAAAAATTGAACTTATGAATCAAAAAAAGGAACATATTCGTCAAGGCGGCGGCGAATCGCGCATTGCCAAACAGCACGAAAAAGGCAAAATGACGGCTCGTGAACGTATTGAAATGTTCTTTGATGAAGGTACTTTCGTTGAGCTTGACATGTTCGTAAAGCATCGCTGCACGAATTTTGGGCAAGATAAGAAAGATTTACCAGGCGAAGGCGTCGTAATTGGTTATGGCACGGTTGATGGTCGCTTGGTTTATGCTTATGCTCAAGATTTCACTGTTGAGGGTGGTTCACTCGGTGAAAAACACGCTCATAAGATTTGGAAAGTCATGGATTTGGCTATGAAAATGGGCGCACCTGTCATTGGCATTAATGATTCTGGCGGCGCACGTATTCAAGAGGCAGTTGACGCATTGAGCGGTTATGCAGGAATTTTCTTCCGCAATACCGCAGCAAGCGGCGTAATTCCGCAAATTTCCGTAATTATGGGACCTTGTGCCGGCGGTGCAGTTTACTCTCCAGCAATTACTGATTTCATCTACATGGTCAAAAATACAAGTCAAATGTTCATTACCGGACCTGCAGTTATTAAATCTGTCACAGCAGAAGAAGTTACTGCAGAAGAACTCGGCGGCGCAATGACTCACAATACTCGTTCCGGCGTTGCTCATTTTGCCGCTGAAAATGAAAAGGATTGTATTGAGCAAATTCGTTATTTATTGAGTTTCTTGCCTTCAAACAATATGGAAGATGCACCGATTGTTGATACTGATGATGATCCGGATCGTCAGGAAGAAAGTCTCAATACTGTTGTGCCGGACAATCCAAATGCACCTTACGATATGAAAGATGTTATTCGTGCAATCGTTGACAATGGTGAATTTTACGAAGTTCATCAACACTTTGCAACGAATATTATAACTTGTTTTGCAAGATTTGATGGACGCAGTGTTGGCATTATCGCAAATCAACCGAATGTTATGGCAGGCTGTTTAGACGTTAATGCCTCTGACAAATCAGCAAGATTTATCAGATTTTGTGATGCTTTTAACCTTCCGCTCGTCAATCTCGTTGATGTTCCTGGCTTCCTGCCTGGAGTCGATCAAGAGTACAGCGGTATCATTCGTCACGGCGCTAAGATGCTTTATGCTTATTCTGAAGCGACGGTGCCAAAGGTTACTGTTATCACTCGTAAGGCTTATGGCGGCTCTTATATTGCAATGTGCTGCCGTGAACTCGGTGCAGATCAAGTTATGGCTTGGCCTTCAGCAGAAATTGCCGTTATGGGTCCTGCCGGTGCTGCAAATATTATTTTCCGCAAAGACCCTGACAAGGACAAGAAAACGGCGGAATACGTTGAGGAATTTGCAACACCTTACAAGGCTGCTGAACGCGGTTATGCTGACATGGTAATTGAACCGAAAGAGACGAGACCTTATATTATCACGGCTTTAAATGCCTTAGCAAGCAAGCGTGAAGTTGGACCTGCAAAGAAACACGGTAACATTCCGCTGTAATTATAATTGTACGAGGTGAGCGACATGGCAGAACAAAAAATTAATCCTGAAATTGTTGCGATTATCACTGCCGCCGTTCAATCTATGGTCGGTGGTAAAGTTGTCGCCGTTAAAATCAAAAGTAATCCAGTTTGGACAATGTCTAACAGAATCAAACAATAATTGAAAACGGAACAGGAGGATTTATTTTATGAAAAAATTTAACGTCACAGTAAACGGTACGACGTATGAAGTAGAAGTCGAAGAAGTTAAGGCAGGTGGCGCACCGGCAGCAGCTCCAAGAGCAGCAGCACCGGCACCGGCTCCAGCACCAAAACCAGCGGCAGCACCAGCTCCGGCAGCGGCTCCAAAAGTTGCGGCAGGCGCTGGCGAACATTCAATCGACGCACCAATGCCTGGTAAAGTTGTAAAACTCGTTGCTTCTGAAGGTCAGTCAGTAAAAGCTGGCGAAGTTCTTTTGATTCTTGAAGCAATGAAAATGCAGAACGAAATTCCGGCTGACAGTGATGGCGTTGTCAAGAAGTTCAATGTTGCAGCAGGTCAAAGTGTTAAGGCACATGAATCACTTGTAATTCTCGGATAAAATCAATTTTTATCAATATAATTTGCAAATCAACACAAAAATTTTGAGTCGTTGAAATTAATTAACGGCTCTTTTAATTTTTTATAATAATTGGGATTTTTTTAATTACATGTCAAAAACTTTAAAAATATTTTATAATTAACACGATAAAATAAAAAATGATTGTTGACTTATAGCTCGTTTAATAAATATAATATTTGGCAAGAAGGTGAATTGGAATTGAGCGAAAAAAAATTTAATCGACGGAAATTTTTAAAGGCAGCGATTGGCAGCGGTCTTTTAATTGCAAGTGGAAACCTTTTAAGTGGTTGCGAATTGACTGCCGATATTGATAAACCGCCATCTTATAACACTGACAATAAAATTAAAGACTTGGATATAAATTATTTACGCCAAATTGTTACGCATGATCCGGCAACTTCGCGCTGTATAATGTGGAAAACCGATGATATTTTACGAACACCAGAAGTTGAAGTTAAAATCAGTGACTCTGATGAAATTAAAACTTTTACTGCTGTTGATTGTTCTTTCACTGATGATGACCACATTATAAATCAGTACTCGGCGAAAATTGAGGGCCTCGAAGTCAATAAAAATTACGAATATCGCATTGTTGAAGGCAATCATTGCAGCGAGTGGCATTTACTCAAAACGAGTAACAATGAAAATTTTAAGGCGTTGATATTTCCTGATTCGCAATGCGGTGATTATAAAGTTTGGGAAAATGTGGCTAAAGATGCTTTCGCACGCAATCCTGATGCCGCATTCTTCGTCAATATTGGCGATTTAGTTGATAATGGCGAAGATTGGACACAGTGGCGCTCATGGTTTCAAGGTGCCGCAGATTTTCTGGATAAAATTATTTGTGTGCCGATGCTTGGCAATCATGAGTGCTACAATCGTCAATGGCAAATTCGTCAGCCTATTGCGTACTTGAATTATTTTGACTTGCCGGAAAATGGCAGCGAAGATTTTAAGCGCCGTTACTATTCGTTTGATTTTGGCGATGTCCACTTTGCGATTTTTGATAGCCAGTGGTATGAACTTGACGAAGTTGGTGGCGATGGCGATAAATTAATCAATGAGCAGAAAGAATGGTTAAAGCGCGATATTTCGGAAAGTCAAAAAAAATGGAAAATCGTTTTGACGCATAAGGACGTTTTGCAGTACCGAATTAATGGCAGACCGGAGCGATTGGAAGGTTTTAGCGACGTTGGCATTGAATTTATGCCGCTTTTCGACGAATTGAACGTTGACATTGTTTTTACCGGACATCTGCATACTTATAGAGATCGCGGACATATTTATAATTTTGAACACAATCCTCAAGGAGCACTTTATATTTTAACAGGCAATGCCGGTGATGTTCGTTATCCAGGACTTTGGATTGATCACGAACTTGATCTAGTAAAAGCGCCACAACCTGAGATTGATAATTATTTGACAATGGAAGTCAGCAGCGATAAAATAATTGTCAAATGTTTTCTCTATGACGGCACTGAAATTGATAACGTCGTTGTCGAAAAATATTCAAATTAACAATTTCTCATGATAGGAATTATATTTAAAATGAAAAATGCAATAATTACTACCGGCCGCAAATGTCAAGACGTTTCTATTGATATTGCGAGACATTTTGCGGCGAAATTAAATATACCGTTTATTAAACGCAGAAATACTTCAATCGCTGAATTAATTAAAACTCAAAATGTAAAATATGTGCTTATTGCCAAAAAATTTTCTCTCCGACTTGCCACTTTGGACGAGGAGATTTTTTTTCATCCGAGTTTATCACATTTACGAATCAAAAATATCATTCAAGGCAAAGGTGACAGGCTCATTGAGGCTATGAACTTGAAAGCCGGCATGAGCGTTTTGGATTGTACACTTGGTTTAGGTTCTGACTCAATCGTTGAGAGTTTTGGCGTTGGTGCAGAAGGCAGCGTTACGGCATTGGAAGTCAATCCTTATCTTGCCGCTGTCGTTGAATACGGTCTGCAAAATTTTATTGACGATAACTCAAACGTAGTCGAAGCTATGAGGCGTGTAAAAGTTATCAACACTGATTATTTCGACTTTTTGGCTGACGCTGCTGATAATTCTTTTGATGTCGTTTATTTTGATCCTATGTTTCGTTATCCGTTGGAACGCAGCAGCAGTTTAAATTCATTACGCAGCGTTGCAGATCATCGCGCTGTAACCATTGAGGCTATTAATCAAGCGTGTCGAGTGGCAAGATATTGCGTTGTACTCAAAGAAAATTCAAAGAGTCTTGAATTTGATCGGCTCGGTTTTAAAATAATTCGTGGCGGCAAATATAGTCCAATTCATTACGGCGTTATTGAATTGATTAATTAAAAATTTGCTTGTAGGTTGTGACTTATTCAATTATAATTAGCGCAGGTAAATTTTTTAAATAAAAAAGACGATGTCGATTGACAATCGCCGAGTTTAATAATTTTTATGCAGATTTTTTAATTGCGCCTTCAATGGCTATCGCAAGTTGATCGGCACAAGAAGTTCCGCGACCACCGCAATCATTGTCCTTGAGGATATTAATAATTTCTTGAGCATCTTTTCCTTCAACGAGCTTGCTGATCGCAAGCAAATTTCCTGGACAACCGCCGGTAAATTTTACATTGTGAAGTTTATTTTGCTCGTCAACATCAAAATTAATCTGTTTAGAGCAAACACGTTGCGGAATGTAAGAAAAACTTTTCATAATTTAAGCACCTCCAAAAATATTTAAAAATCACTTACGCTTGTTTTATTATACAATATGTGCAAAAAATATCAAGTATGCAGGTTTGGACGTTACACATTAAAAAATTAAATAGATTTTTCTGCAATCTTTTGAGTTGCAAAGTATAATATTTTTATGTTAAAATATGTTGCCTTGAAATACTTTAACAAGTTAAAATTTGGATAAATTCGGAGGAATCATGAAACGAGCAGTATGTACAGGCAGTTTTGATCCGGTAACAAACGGACATATAAATATATTTGAACGTGCCGCAGCAATGGTCGATGAATTAATTGTCTGCGTCTTTGTTAATAATAAAAAGCAATCATTTTTCACGATTGAGGAGCGCGTCAATCTTTTGCGTGAATCAACAAAACATATCGTAAATATTAAAATCGACTCTTTCAGCGGTCTTGTATCCGACTATATGAGAGAGCATGACATAAAAATTATTGTTCGCGGCTTGCGTTCGTCAGCGGATTTTGAATATGAAGTCATTGAAGCACAAATGATAAAACACCTTGCACCAGATACGGATACAATTTTTCTGTTGACGGCTCCGGAATTTTTGTTTGTCAGTTCTTCTGGCATAAGAGAATTGGCAAAATTTAAAGGCAGCGTTAAAGGTCTTGTGCCTGAATGTGTTGAACAATCAATTTTAAAAAAATTAATTTAATTAAACTGTTAGCATAAAGAAGGTAGAATATATGTCGGTACGCGACACATTGAATCAAATAGAAGAACTGGTGGCAAGTTCGTCACATATGTGGTTTACAGATAGAATTTTAATTAACGAAAACGATTTAATCCATCTTGTTGAGGAATTAAGGCAGGAGCTGCCTCTGGAATTGGAACGCGCAGATCAAATTATGCGCGAACGTGATACGTTGATACTCTCTGCACAGCAAGAAGCAGATAATATCATTAAACAGGCACAACAACAGGCAGCGCAAATGGTCGATGAAAATGATCTCGTAGTTACAGCAAGAGAAAAATCCCAAACGGTTTTACATCAAGCACAACAGCAGGAACAGGAAATTATTGAACGTACAAAGCAAAATGCACGAGAATTGCAGGATAATGCTGACCGTTACGCTAATCAAGTTTTCGACCAGCTAATTGCACACGTTACAAATACTTTTCATGGCGTTCAGCAAGCAGAAGCAGGTCTTGAGCAGGCACGGCAAATTTTAATGCAGGCAAAAGCTCAAATGAATCAGCAGGCAGCGGCTCAGGCTTATGCTCAAAGTCAACCTCCTGCCTATAATGCGGAAAGTTAAATAAGTTCAGGAATTTCAATAATCTCCAACGAAAAGACGGCTGAAATATTTCAGCAAACAAATTTATCAAAAAATGGCGTAATACCTCTAGTTTTAGTGCAGCTAAAATCAAAATTTTTAATAATAAAACCCCCTGCCGTAAAACAGGAGGTTATTTTATTTCATCTGATTAATTACAATGCACGACGAGCGCCAATGTAAGTTGAAGTCCAATAAGAACTGCCAAGAGAAGCGATAGAAACTCCGCGACTTGACGAAGCATGAATAAACTGTCCGTCCTCAAGATAAATTCCAACGTGGCTTGGTCCATAAGTATAGGTGCTGAAAAATACCAAATCTCCGGCTCTCAATTCAGTGGTTGAAATTGGAGTTGTGGAGTAATATTGTTCATCAGCCATACGTGGAAGATAAATGCCGGCTTGTGCAAAGACATAACGAACGTAACCGGAGCAGTCGAATCCACTCGGCGTAGTGCCGCCGAAAACGTACGGAACACCCATGTATTGCATTGAAGTCTGCACAATACGGCGAGCAATGACGCTGGAACCTCTTGAAATATCCGGCATATCGCGTCCAAGAAGTGCTTCATAAGTTGCCGGTCCAACTAAACCATCAGGATTTATTCCTTGAGATTCTTGAAACTGCCTGATAGCGTCAACCGTCGCAGGTCCATATTCGCCATCCGCAATTACATCGTAACCCAAATCAATCAACTGACCTTGAATTTCTGCAACCTCATTACCTTGATCGCCTTGTTGGAATGAGTTGGCAGCCGAAGCAACCGTAGACATTGAAAACAACATCATTGACAAAGTGAAAATACGCAAAAAATAACCCAATGAAATTTCCTCCTAACACCGAATTTAGATGCGCTCAATCCGTTTTTATAACTCGCACATCTTTATATATGCAGATATTATATATTCTTAAAATGATTTATACATGAATTTAATCACTAAATAATCTGAAAATATCGCTTATTTAATTTATTTTAATAAATTTAAATATCTAAAAGTGTTGAGGAATGTCGATAAGCCGGATTCTGTCGTGGACAATCATTTATCTGTATTGATTGTTGCCAATCAACTTAAGCTGCCAACCCGTTCGCTCGCCGAGCAAGGTCAACACGAACCTATCTGGCATTGCACCGCGTGAGGTTTATCAAGCCGACGTGTTACCACGCCGCTGGTAGGCTCTTACCCTGCCTTTCCACCATTGCGAAGACCGAAGTCTTTTACGCTGTTTCCGTTTCTATGACACTTTCTTGCGGATTACTCCGAGCGGGCGTTACCCGTCACGCTGCTCTACGGTGTCCGGACTTTCCTCAACTTAAAAAAAGCTGCGATTGTCTGACATTCCTCTGACAAAAAATTTTAGCACTTTTTTTATAGCAAGTCAACGCATTTAAAATGATACAAAAAAATCTTAAAATTTAGTTTAAACTTTAAAGAAATTTTCAAAAAATATCGACAAAGTAAAAAAAACAGTTGCTCATTTTATGATATAGTTTTATAATGCAATGTAGAATAATTGAGAGGAGTTTTTTATTCATGCCAATACAAGAAGTTAGATGTAGCCTTTGCAGAAGAAAGATCAAAGTTCACGATCAGTATGATATACCAATTTTCGATCCAAATACCGGTTTCGCCATATGTAAAAACTGTATTCGTGAAGTCAGCCGTTTTTTGGACGAACATGAAGCAATTAAACATGGAACAGACCAGCCTCACGGTTTTGCAGCGGAACTTGGCAAAGTTTTGAAAAAGAACAAACCGCATGTAATTAAAGCCTATCTTGATAAATTTATTATTAAGCAGGAACGTGCAAAAAAAATTCTCTCCGTTGCCGCTTATAATCATTACAAAAGAATGATGTATGATTATACTCATACCGAAGGCGAAGAAGAATTAGATAAATCAAATGTTATAATTATAGGTCCTACAGGTTGCGGAAAAACAGCGCTGTTAAGCCATTTATCGCGGCTTTTGGACATACCTTTTGCCGTTACTGATGCGTCGAGTCTGACTGAAGCCGGATTCGTTGGTGCAGATGTTGAAGTTGCCGTACGAAATCTCTATTATGCTGCCGGCAAGGATATTGAAAAGACGGAGCATGGCATTATATACCTTGATGAATTTGATAAGATCGCGAGAAAATCCGGCGAAAATAACTCAATAACTGCCGATCCAGGTCATGAAGGTGTTCAGCAAGGCTTGTTAAAGATGTTGGAAGGCAGCGTCGTTGAATTTACTGCACGTGGACAGCGTAAACACCCGGAAGCGCCGACAATCAAAGTTAATACGCGAAATATTTTATTCATTGTTGGCGGTGCTTTTGTCGGCATTGAAAAAATCGTTGCTAAACGTGTCAAAAAAAGTGCTTCAAGTATGGGTTTTGGCGCTGAAATTCAAAGCAACGAAGACGAAACTAAACGTTATGACGAGCTTATCCATCAAGTAAGACCTGAAGACCTCATGAAATATGGTATCATTCCTGAAATTATCGGACGTTTGCCGGTTATTTGTACTCTTGAAACACTTGACGAAGATTCACTTTTAAGAATTTTAACTGAGCCTAAAAATGCACCTGTTAAGCAGTATGAAAAACTTTTGGAAATGGATAATGTCAAACTTGAATTTGAGGAAGGCGCACTTAGAGCCGTTGCAAAGAAAGCGATTGAGCGCAAAACCGGTGCCAGAAGTCTCAAAGGTATCATTGAGGATACTATGCTTGATGTCATGTTTGACATTCCGAAATCTAATGAGCCGAGAAAAGTTGTCATTACTGAAGCCTGCATAAATGAAGGTGATACGCCTAAGATTTTACCGATTGATGACCTTCCAAATCAAGCACTTAAACTCGATAAGCCTGATGATGAGCCAAATGATCCAGATGACGAAGAAAATACTCCAGCATAATCATGATATAAAAGTTATTTACTTTTAAGATAATTTAATTTATTTAGAGGAGTGTTGAATTATAGACACTTGACAGCCGTGTAAATGACTATATTTAAAGGAGGAGTGATAACCTTGATGTTTTTACTTGCATTATCGCCAATTTTGTGGTTAGTGCTTGCATTGGCGGTAATTAAAATGTCGCCATGGAAAGCTTGTGTCATAGCGCTTATAATTTCGCTTGCCGCAGGCATGGGCGTTTGGAGCATGGAAACCACATATGCAATCGAAGCGGTGCTGGAAGGTTTAGCACTTGCATGTTGGCCGATTCTCTTGGTCATCGTTGCCGCAATTTTCACTTATAATTTAGTTCTGCACACTAAGGCAATGGACACTATCAAAGACATGTTGACAAGTGTCAGTCATGATAAGCGTGTGCTGATTCTTTTGATTGGTTGGGGTTTTGGAGGATTTTTGGAAGGCATGGCAGGTTTTGGTACTGCTATTGCTGTTCCTGCCGGTATGCTTGCCGGTATTGGAATAAATCCAATTTTGTCAGTCAGTGTCTGCCTTATCGCTAATTCGGTGCCTACAGCTTACGGATCAATCGGTATTCCGCTTGTTACACTTGCAAATGTCACCGGTTTTGATTCTGTTCAGCTTGCGACGTTTACAAGTCTGCAACTTGGCGTTTTAACTTTGCTCTGTCCGTGGCTTATGGTTATCGTTACCGGCGGCTCACTTAAAGCGCTCAAAGGTATGACCACATTGTGTCTCGGTGCAGGTTTAGCCTTCTTCTTGCCGGAACTTGCGCTGTCAATGTTTGTTGGTCCTGAACTTGCAGTCGTAGCGGGTGCAATCGCAACAATGGGTACAATCGTATTTCTTGCAAAGAAGTTTCCGGTTGACGATCCTGAATACGCAATGCCAAGTCAAGCTGAAACTAAAATTGATTCGTCAAAGGCAATTACAGCCTGTATGCCATTTATTTTGATATTCTTGTTCCTGCTCTTTACAAGTAAACTCGTTCCGCCAATCAATCAGGCGTTGATGACAATTAAATCAGCCGTGCCAATTTACAACGGACCTGGCAGCGGCGGACCTTATACCTTTGTTTGGGTAAATACTCCAGGCGTATTGATTATGATTGCTGCTTTCTTGGGCGGTTTTAAACAAGGCGCCAGCTTTGATGAAATGGTCGGCGTACTTGGAAAGACTATTAATGGCTTAAAATTCACAATGGTTACAATCATTGCCGTTATCGCTACTGCTAAGGTTATGGGTTACAGCGGAATGACTGGACAAATTGCTGATACTGCCGTCGCTGCAACCGGCACTGGTTATCCGGCTATTGCGGCTTTCTTGGGTTCAGTCGGAACTTATATAACAGGTTCAGCCACGTCAAGTTGTGTTCTCTTTGGTAAACTGCAAGTTATAGCAAGTCAAGCGATTGGTGCACCGGAAACCGTTCAGGCTTGGGTTGCAGCGGCTAATGCTACAGGTGCTTGTGCCGGCAAGATGATTTCACCGCTGTCTATTGCGATAGGTTCAGCAGCTATCGGTGTACAAGGCGCTGATTCGCAACTTCTTGCCTTTGCCGTGAAATTCTACATACCATTTGTAATTTTTATGGGTGCTGTCGTCTATTTCGGACAGGTACTTATAGGTTAATATTTAAGTGATTGCATTAAATTTGCTATTCAAATAGAGTTGAGACATTATCTCAGCTCTATTTTTGTTGATAATTAAAATTTGCAATTACGAGATAAATCAGATATAATTATTAACTGAAATGTAAAGTAAATTGGAGATGAAAAAATGGAATTTCATTCAACTACGATAGTTGCAATTCGTAAAGATGGTAAAACGGCTATTGCTGGTGACGGTCAAGTAACTTTCGGACAACATACCGTTATGAAGTCAACGGCAAAAAAAGTTCGCAGACTTTACCACGACAAAATTATTGCCGGATTTGCCGGTGCTGTTGCCGACGCTTTTACACTCTTTGAAAAATTTGAGGCAAAATTGGAGGCTCATCACGGTCATTTACAACGTGCAGCGGTTGAACTTGCCAAAGATTGGCGCACAGATAAAATCCTTCGTAAGTTGGAAGCACTCCTGCTCGTTGCCGACAAAGATACCATACTCATGTTGAGCGGCACTGGCGAAGTCATTGAACCTGACGGAGATGTTGCGGCTATTGGTTCCGGCGGCTTTTATGCTCTTGCGGCAGGTCGCGCACTTATTAAACACGCTAAGGACTTGACTGCACCGGAAATTGCAAAAGAATCCTTGTCTATTGCCGCTGACATTTGTGTTTATACGAATCAAAATATTATTGTTGAGGAACTTTAATATAAATTGGAGGATTAAGTTTAATGGAACTTAGTAAGATTGATAATTTTGGAATAAATGAACAGACACCTAAACAAATTGTTGCTGAACTTGATAAACATATAGTTGGACAAGATGACGCCAAACGTTCAGTTGCAATAGCGCTTCGCAACCGTTGGCGTAGTCGTCAGCTTTCTGATGATATGCGTGATGACGTTATACCAAAGAATATTTTAATGATTGGCTCTACCGGCGTCGGCAAAACTGAAATTGCTCGCAGACTTGCCAAACTCGTCAAGGCGCCTTTTATAAAAGTTGAGGCGACAAAGTTCACTGAAGTTGGTTACGTTGGCCGTGATGTTGAGTCAATTATCAGAGACCTTGCACAAACTTCAGTTAGAATGGTTAGAGCGCAACGAACCGAAGAAGTCAAAGAAAAAGCGGCCAAAATGGCTACTGAACGCTTGCTGGATATTTTAGTGCCGGAACCTAAAAGGGCGCAAAGTCCACTTGGTAAACTATTTGGCAATGCAGAGGAAACAACGGTTGAGGAAACTCCAACTGACGATAAAAAGCCTGGTCGTGAATTTGTCCGCAAGCGCCTTGAAGCAGGTAAACTCGAAAACGAAGTCATTGAGTTGGAAGTTGCCGATTCTGCAAAACCTATGGTTGGAATGTTCAGCGGCTCAAGTCTTGAAGGTATGGGCGACAATTTGCAAGATATGATTGGCTCGTTAATTCCTAAGCGTTTCAAAAAGCGTAAAGTTACTGTTGAGGCTGCACGAAAGATTCTTGAGCAGGAAGAAGCCGAAAAACTCATTGATATGGAAGAAGTCGGCGAAACGGCAATTAAACTTGCTGAACACAGCGGAATTGTCTTCCTTGACGAAATTGATAAAGTTGCCGTCAAAGGCAGTTCATCCGGTCCGGACGTATCGCGTGAAGGTGTTCAGCGTGACATTTTGCCTATCGTCGAAGGCTCAACGGTCATGACTAAATACGGTCCAGTCAAGACAGATCATATCCTTTTCATTGCCGCCGGTGCATTTCATACCGCTAAACCGTCAGATTTGATTCCGGAACTTCAAGGCAGATTTCCGATTCGCGTTGAGTTGAAGTCCCTGCAAAAGGAAGACTTTGAAAAAATTCTCACTGAACCGCAAAATGCACTTATCAAACAATACAAGGCGCTGCTTGCAACAGAAGGATTGACACTCGAATTTAAAGCTGATGCAATAGATCATCTTGCTGAAATGGCTTTCAACGTCAATGAGCAAATGGAAGATATTGGCGCTCGCCGTCTTCATACGTTGCTTGAAAAACTTTTGGAAGAAATTTCCTTTGACGCACCGGAAATGGCAAAAGAAGGCAAAACTGACGTTATAATTGACGCCGAATACGTAGATAAGCGACTTAAAGATATAGCTAAAAATACGGACCTGTCACAATTTATACTTTAATTTGTTGTGATTATCAACAGGAGAAATTTAAGATAAATGTTGACTTTATAGACGACTCATTGTTAATGGATTAAAAATGAATATCGTAGCGAAAGAAGGTTTAGACACTTTGAATAAATTGCATTTAATTATGCCAATGGCAGGTGGTGGCACTCGTTTCAGCGAAAAAGGTTTTACTGTTCCAAAACCGCTGATTAAAATTCAAGGCAAGCCGTTCTTCTATTGGGCAGTTCAATCAATTATTACCCCCCCCCCTATTATTGCCGAAAACGTTATTGATATAACTTTTGTTGTATTGCATAAGCATGTTGATGAAAATCAAATTGATAAGGAAATTTACAAATTTTTTCCAAATGCCAAAATTAAAATCATTCCTGAAGTATTGCCTGGTGCCGTTTGTACGTGCCTCAAAGGTGTTGAGGATATAACCGACGACAATCCTGTTATCTTCAATGATTGCGATCATATGTTTTCGTGCAATGCACTTGCTAAAAGACTTGCTCAAAATAATCAACTTGATTTTGAAGGTGCTTTAGTTACATTTGAGTCAAATATTCCGCATTTCAGCTATGTCAAGTACGATGAAGCCGGCAATATAATAGGTACGGTTGAAAAGCAAGTTGTAAGTAACCATGCTATTTGTGGCGCTTATTTCTTTGCCAATGCCGAAATTTTTCGTACAATGTCAGAAAAATATTTTGAAACGTGTCAGTATAAAGAATATTTTATCTCCGGCGTTTATAATGAACTTTGTAAGGCAAATAAAAAAATCGTTGATTTTACAACGGATTTTTATCTGTCTTTTGGAACTCCGGAAGAATATGAGTCAGCTAAAAATTCAAATTACTTTGATTTAATTAAAAGTTTCAGCAGAGGTTAAATTTTATGAAAGTAATTATACCTTCTGCAAAACTGATACCACCGGAACTACAAATTATAGGAAAAATTCCGGCGATACTTTATCCGATAAATCAAAATATATCCTTTGATTTTTTTAAGCTAAAATATGATACGAATGTTTCAGAAATTGATGTTATCTGCTACGAAAAAATTGAAAAAGTTCGCGAAAAATTAGCAAATTATAAATTATCGACAACGTTAAATTTGATAGAATTGGACAAGTTGCATGACTTAGGTTATTCAATTTATCATGGATTAACAGATAAAGACAGCGATATCATTATCCATTTTGCCGATACGATAATTATGGATTCGCTGCCACTTGATGAAGTTGATTTTATCTGCTTTTCTGAAGAATATTTAAACGATACTTGGACTTTTTACAATATTAATTCTGGTCAAATTACTTCGATTAATGATAAAAAATCTCCGTTGTCGACATTCTCTGATAAATCGAGTAAATATAATTTCTTTGTCGGCGTTTTTAAATTGAGTCACGGTGCCTATTTTAAGCAGTGTTTAGAAACTACTTTAAAAAATCCTTCAAAAAATATGGATAGTTTTTACGCTGCCTTAATGCTTTATAGTAAAACTTATAATTTTTATACATATAAAGTTAAAGATTGGTTTGATATTGGTCATACTCAACAATATTTTGAAACCAAAATGCAGGTTGAAGCAAGAACATTTAACCATATTGAGATCGATCAAAATCGAGGTATCCTAAAAAAGACAAGTAAAGATGTTGAAAAATTTATCAATGAAATTAAGTGGTATTTGAAATTGCCGACTGATGTTGAATATGTCAGACCACGTATTTTTAATTATTCTCTCCACTATGCTAAACCTTATGTTTGCATGGAGTATTATTCTTATCGCACTTTGCATGAAATTTTTCTGTATGGAGAAATTTCCGGCGAGCAATGGAAAAAAATTTTTAAAAAAATTAAATTCGTTTTGAATGATTTTTCAAGATATAAATTAAGAGATAAAAATTTAAATATTGCACTAAATTCCATTTACCTTGAAAAAACTTTAAATAGATTGAACAAATTAAAAAAGCAGCCAGAATTTAAAAATTTATTCGAGCAACCTATTTATATCAACGGAAAATCTTATCCATCACTGTTTACAGTAATTAACATTATTAAAAAAAGTATACCTGAAATACTTTATAATATCGACAGTTTTAATATTATACATGGCGACCTTTGTTTTCCAAATATAATGATTGATGATAATCTGAATTTCATTAAACTGATTGATCCGAGAGGAAAATTTGGCGACTATGATATTTACGGTGATCCGAGATATGAAATTGCAAAGCTTTTGCACAGCATAGAAGGCAAATATGATTTTATAATAAAAGACTTATTTAATCTTGATGTACTCGATGAAAATAATTTTAGTTTTAACATTTTAGATTCTTCGCGCACATTTGACATTCAAGAAATTTTTATGAAGGTATTTTTTGAAAATATTTCTGAAATTAAATCGATAAGATTGATAGAGTCTTTATTATTTCTCAGTATGATTCCAATGCACAAAGAAAGTGTCAATCATCAATACGCAATGCTCTGCACCGGTTTAAAACTCTTAAACGAAGTTATTAATATTACCCCCCCCTATAATAGTTAGAATTGTTGTTATTAAAGCATTTTTGCTATTGAAATGGCAGGTGCTTTGCAATGAATAATAACCGAGTGCAATATGAATTAATTGGTCATTCCGGATGCAAAATTTATTTAATGAAAGATGGTAATGAAAATAATTTTATTCGTAAATTTTCTAAGAATGTAGATTATAATGAGCGTTTAAAATTACAGTGTGAAAAGCAAAAATCATTTCATGGTTTGTATATTCGTTCACCAAAAGTATTATCAAATGGTATTGATAAAAATGGATTATTTTATTTCGATATGGAATACATACATGGTATAACTTTAGCAGAATATATAAAAAAAGTTGATGTCAATGAAATTCAAAAAATTATTGATATGTTGATTTCGCAAATGGAACCTTTCACTTATAGAGGTTATACGGATAATTCAAAAATTTTTTCAGCTAAAATTAAAGATTTGGTCAGGAAAATTGACAATCCTTTGATGATTCAAGGATTAAATATTTTATCCAAATATAATTGGAAAAATTTTCCACTTACATTTTGTCATGGTGATTTGACATTAGAAAATATTATAGTATGTCAAGGAAATTTCTATCTAATTGACTTTTTAGATTCATTTTATGATTGCTTCATTTTGGATATTGCAACTTTACTTCAAGATGTGCAATGTATGTGGTATTACCGATTTGAAGAAAATTTAGATGTAAATACCAAAATTCGTCTGATAATATTTCGTGACTTATTATTAAAGAAGATGTCAATTTATGGTGTATCTGAAAAAGATATTTATTGTGCTCTTCTTTTGAAATTGATTAGAATATTCCCTTACGCTCACGATGATAAAACCATTGAATTTTTAAATAAAAACGTTGAGTATATAATAAAATTTTTAGAAAAAACTTAAATTTATAAAAAAGGAACATCAGTTATATGATAACTTTAATTATTCCTTGTGCCGGAAGTGCAGTTTTAGACGGAAAACCAACTTGTATAGCCTGTCATCCTGACGGTTCTTATCTGTTTGAAAAATGTATTTCGGGAATATCTCTTAAAAATGTTGACAGAATTGTTTTAACGATCTTGGAATCTGATGATTTTAAATATGACATTAAATCCAAAATAAAAGAGGTTTTCATTTCTTACAAAAATAAAGTTGAAGTATATTTGCTACCGAATAAGACTTTTAGCCCAGTAGAAACTATTTATCTTACAATAAAAAATATGCAAATATCTGGACGAATAATCATAAAAGATGTTGATAATTTTATTTCGGTTTCAAATTTAAGCGATGAGGCTTTCGTGGTCGGAGTTGATGTTTTTGACTACGATATTCGTAATTTGAAGACCAAAAGTTTTGTTACAATCAATGAGCAAAATAATATTTTAGATCTAATTGAAAAGCAAATAAAATCTAATAATATTTGTGTCGGACTCTATGGTTTTAAATCAGCCGAAGATTTTTTACAAGCCTATGAAGCATTAATTGATCCTAATTATGGCATAAAAAAATTGTATGTCAGTCATGTAATTGCTTACTTGATTGGACGATATAATAGAATATTTCAATATGTCAAGGCTAATGATTTTGAAAGTTACGGTAGCCAAGAAGATTGGAACGAAATACAACAAAACTTAAAGAATTCTCCTCAAAAGAAAAAATTGGCCTTATTCGATTTAGACGGAACATTATTTAGCACGAACGACGTTAATTATCATGCCTATAAAGAAGCGTTGAATCATTTCGGATTTAGTTTTGAATATGAATATTGGTATCAAAATTGCATTGGTAAACACTATAAAGACTTCTTGGCTGACATTAACATAACCGATGAAGAAACACTAAAAGGCATTCACAAATTAAAAAAACAGGCTTACAAAAAATATTTGAATTATGCTAAGGAGAACCGGCATTTATTTGACATTATAAATTTAATAAAACCTGATTATTATATTGTACTGGTTACTACTGCTTCAAGAAAAAATGTCGAAGATATATTGAATACATTCGACAAGATAGAATTATTTGATAAGATATTTACGCAAGAAGATGTCACAAAAATGAAGCCTAATCCTGAAGGATATTTAAAGGCAATGGAATATTTTGGCATAAAGCCGGAAGATACCATAATCTTTGAAGATTCCGAAACAGGATTGGAAGCAGCAAAAGCTAGTGGAGCTTTTTACTACAAGGTTTTTAAGTTTAATTGAGCGATTTATTTAAATATGTGTGTATTATATTTTTGGAGGTTTTAGACGTGGAGAAGTCAAAAGTTTATTTTACTGATTTTCGAGTTCCGGTTGGTGTAAATTTGTTGCAAAAACTCAGAAACCTTTGCATTAAAGCCGGTATCAAAAATATCGACATGGAAGGCAAATTCGTAGCAATTAAAATGCACTTCGGAGAATTTGGAAACCTGTCCTTTATTCGTCCGCAATATGTCAAAGTCATTGCTGATTTGGTCAAAGAACTTGGCGGAATACCATTTTTGACAGATTGCAACACTCTTTATCCAGGCAGTCGCAAGCATGCACTTGAACATATAGAATGTGCAAACCTCAACGGTTTTAACTTTCAAACTACCGGCTGTCAAATAATAATTGGTGACGGACTTCGAGGCACTGACGAAGTTGAAATTCCGGTCAAAAACGGTGAATACATCAAGTCAGCTAAAATTGGTCGAGCAATAATGGACGCTGATATTTTTATTAGCCTCGCACATTTTAAAGGTCACGAGATGACAGGATTTGGTGGCGCTATCAAAAATATTGGTATGGGCTGCGGCTCTCGTGCCGGTAAAATGGATCAACATTCCTCCGGAAAAGTTATCGTTGATGAGTCGCTTTGTCGCGGCTGTCGTCGTTGCGCTAAAGAATGTGGCTCAGGCGCAATTACTTACGAAAACAAGAAAGCTCATATCAATAAAGATATTTGTAAAGGCTGTGGACGCTGCATTGGTGCTTGTGCCTTTGACGCTATCAGCAACGAACAATGGGACGCAGGAGATTTACTTGATCGTAAAATGGCTGAGTATGCACAGGCGGTTTGCCAAGATCGTCCTTGTTTCCATATTAATTTAGCTATGGATATTTCGCCTAATTGCGATTGTCATGGCGAAAATGATGCGCCTATTCTGCCAAATATCGGCATGTTTGCTTCATTTGATCCGGTCGCGATTGACCAGGCTTGTGTAGACGCTTGTCAAAAACAAACACCTATTCGCAACAGTCAACTCGGTGACAATCTCGCAAATCCGAATTGGAATCATTATCACGATCATTTTAAAGATAATAACCCGAATGTACATTGGAAAGAAACTCTGGAGCATGCGGAGAAAATTGGCATGGGCAGCAGAGATTATGACCTTGTAACAATGAAATAATATTAATGAGATGATTATACTATGATTAAATTTGCCTGTATTAAAGCCATTGCAACCTATTTGCCGGAAAAAATTGAGCTTAACGAAAATCTCGGCGATAAAAGGTTTATTGAAAAACTAGGTATTACAAAACGCCATGTTGCTGCTGACGACGAGTCTGCTGGCGATTTGGCTTTTAATGCTGCTGAAAATCTCTTTGCCAACTACAATATCAATCGTAATGACATTGATTTTATTTTGCTTTGCACTCAACATTCGGATTATCAAGTACCTACAACTGCCTGTCATCTTCAACACCGTCTTAACATTCCTCAAAGTGCCGGTGCTCTTGATTATAATTTAGGTTGTTCCGGCTACGTCTACGGTCTTGCTCTTGCAAAAGGACTTATCGAATCCGGTCTTGCTAAAAATCTTTTGTTGTTGACTTCCAGCGTTTATTTAAAATATATTAATGTCAACGATAAGCCGATTCGTCCGCTGTTTGGTGACGGTGCTACGGCGACCCTTATTTCTGCCGAAGGTGCTGAACCTTGCATTGACGCTTTTATTTTTGGTACTGACGGCTCAAGATTCGATAATCTTTACATACCTGTCGGCGGCAGTCGAAATTTGCCGCGCAACAATCCTGAAATTATTGAGACTGACGAACAAGGCAATCAACGTTCAAATTATGAAGTGCATATGGACGGCTCCGCTATAACTTATTTTACACTTCGTACCGTTCCTAAAATCGTCAATGAAGTGCTTGAAAAGGCTCAACTTCAGCGTGAAGACATTGATTATTATATTTTTCATCAGGCAAATAAATTTGTAATGAATCATGTACAAAAAAAATGCAATTTGGAAGGCTTCAACTTTTACAATGACATCGACGATATAGGAAATACTGTCAGCGGCACTTTACCTTTTGGAATTATGAAGGTATTAAGTGATACTCCGCCGTCAAAACTGCAGCGAGTGATGTTAGCAGGTTTCGGCGTTGGACTTTCCTGGAGTGGCTGTATAGTAAATCTCAGCAATTTTATTAATTAAAAAATGAAAGATACGGATAAAGACTCCATAATTGAAGATAATATCAATATGGCTCTTACGATTCTAAACGGCATCAAAGAATTTAACAATCAGACAATTTTAAGTAAAGAAATTCTTCGAGCAGCCGCCATTTGTAAAGTCTATGACGAATTGGCTTTTGCCGAGTTTAGGTCCAAATGTAAATCTCATCGCGAAGTAACCTTAACGCTTTTTAATGAAGCTGTAGCAAATTATGCAAGACGTATACGGCGTGAATTTTTGTGCTTTGAAGAAAATTCTAAGATTATTAAACTCAATCCTATTAGTGATAATATTTACGCATTGCCACCGCTTCCGAATGGATTATTATTAACAATACCGCCTGATTATACTTGCTCAACACGTGGAATTGTAATTGATAAAGTTACTCCGAATGGCAAACATAAAACAAAATTTGTAGCTTATTCGCCTTTCTTCATTATTGAGCGGCTCAAAAATATCGACGACCAAACTGAAAAATATAAAGTTGCTATTTATAACAAGGAAGGCTGGGACTTTATAACTGCTGACCGATATGATTTTTCCGAAGAACACCGCCTTGTAACTCTTAGCAGATTTGGTTTAGGCGTTGATTCA
>CAJOHI010000015.1 GCA_905234365.1 uncultured Selenomonadaceae bacterium
TTTTTCAATTTAAAAATCACATGCTCCCTTTATAAAATCTAAAAAAGAAAATTATGTGATAAGTTCAGTTTTTTATACATAAATAAATTTGGCAAAAAAATCAATAAAGTTAAATCGTATGAATAAGAATAATCTGAAAATAAAAAACATATTGATTTTAAAAGACTTGACAAAAGTATTAAAATATGTTAAATTACATGGCAACGGGTTGTGGCTCAGTTTGGTAGAGCACCGTGTTCGGGACGCGGGGGTCGCTGGTTCAAATCCAGTCAACCCGACCATTTTATTATTTGTGCATTTCTTGACTTTGAATTTTAAATCGGTTAAAATACAAATAAGGAGAGAACGGTTGGCTTTTAGCAGTGGACTTCGTTAGAAAATATAAGCAACGGGCTTGGGTTATCAGCTTAGGTTAAAACGGGTGTTGTCAACCACCCGACGATGTCTGACCTACGAGAGAGCGTTAGCGTTTGAATCTCGCCTTCGATAAAGACTAGTGGTATGGACAAGCTCACGATTTTTATCGTGAACAGTTGACAAAAGTACAGTCTTTGGCTGTGCTTTTTTAATTTGATGAATTTTTCATTGATAAAATCAGCAATTAAAAGAAATTGTCTAAATTTTTCTAATTAGCTCATTAATAATTTACAACTTTTGAAAACTCAAAATAAAAATCACATAAATCCTTTATAATGATTTTATTAAAATTCAAAAAAGGAAATTATGTGATAACCCTGAATCCTGTTATTCAATTTTCTTTTCCAATATTTTCTAAAAACTCCAATTTGCTTTTCAGTTAATTTATGATACTTGTGTTTCAGTTGATTGTCTCTAACTCCAATTTGGAGTCGTAAAAAATATATTGGAAATAAAATTTTTTATCAGTTATTTTGAATTAGCGGCGAAGTTTTTGAATTTCGTCTAACAAATATTCATTCAAAATTTTTATGTAAGTGCCTTTCATTCCGAGTGATTTTGATTCAATAACGCCGGCAGATTCAAACTTTCTAAGCGCATTGACAATGACACTGCGAGTAATTCCAACTCTATCAGCAATTTTTGACGCAACAAGCAAACCTTCATTGCCATTAAGTTCGCTAAGAATGTTTATTGCTGCTTCTGCTTCGGAATATGAAAGAGTAGCAAGTGCAATTTGAACTTTTGCCTTTTCGCGAGCTTCAAATTCGAGTTTTTCAGTGCGATCTCTGAGAATTTCCATACCAACGACGGTTGCTCCATATTCGCAAAGAAGCAAATCATCATCAGTAAAATCCTCATTGTAACGAGCAATTACTAGCGTCCCAATTCTTTCACCTACGCCATAAATTGGAACAATCGTAGTGTTTTTTCCGTCAAAGAGACATTTTTTACCTTCCTCGTAGACACACATTCCAGTTTTGCTCCTGCGGTTCGCTTTTGTCTCATCAATGCGGTTGAGCCAGTTGACGTACTGTTTTGGGAATTTGCCTCTACGAATAACTTTGTCAATCATCAAGTCGCATTCAAAGTCATCAACAAAAGCATAACCAAAAATTTCACCTTTCTTGCTTGTGATATAAACGTTTGCGTCAAGTACATTACTGAGAATTTTTGAAATTCCGTCATACTCAACAGTTTCCGAGCGTTGGAGCAATTTGTTAATTTGCCGCGTCTTTTCCAATAATGTTGTCATAAACAGTTCTCCTTTTTAAAATTTTGGTGCGATTTGTCCATTGCCCTTATCGTATCACATTTTTGAAATAAATAACAGATATTTTCAGAATTTTTTATTTAATTTTTTATAAATTTTGATGTTTTTCAATTTTACTTTTCATGTCGATAAATATAATTAATTTTTATTGATTAATGAATATCTTCAAGTGACATTTGTTTAGATTCCAGACCTAAACTCAAAACTACTATTGAAATTACAATAAAGACTGAAGCGAATAATCCAAATATGATATTAAAGTGGAAACCGGAAGCAATAAGCGAGCCGACAAGCGCAGGTGCAATGATGCCGCCGATTCTTCCGAAACCAGCCGCATAACCGGAACCTAAAGCCCTAATAAAAGTTGGATAAAGTTCAGGCGTATAAGTGTAAATGACTCCCCAAGCTCCAAGATTGAAAAAACTCATTGCCGCACCACTAATTAAAAGTGTCGTAGAGGTATCCGAATTTCCAAAGAAAAATGCACAAATACCACTCATCAATAAGAATGACGAAAGTGTATAACGACGACCGATTTTATCAACAAGCCAAGCTGCCGCAAAATATCCAGGTAATTGAGCCAATGTCATTACTAAAACGTATTCAAACGACTTGACGACCTCAAAACCTTGAGCATATACAATCGATGGCAGCCACATGAAAATTCCGTAATAACTAAAAACGATGCCAAACCATGTAAGCCACAGCATAATTGTACGTACTCTAAATTGTGGTGTAAACAGTGTCAACGGACTAGGTTGCGCTACTTCTGGAATTTCTACATTTTTGTTAAAAGGTTTATGTTCAACACCTAATTTACATTCAAGTTCGTCAATAATTGCCTCTGCCTCATCAATTCTGCCTTTTGATAACAAATAACGGACTGATTCCGGCATATGTAAACGAATCAAAAATACGTAAAAGGCAGGTAACGCACCAATTATAAATGCTGATTTCCAACCGAAAAACGGAATGAAAAAGTAACTTAAAAGAGCAGCCGTAAGCCAGCCTAATCCCCAAAAACTTTCAAGCAAGACGATAAATCTTCCTCTCAGATTTGCAGGTGCATATTCTGAAACAAGCGTTGCTGCTACCGGCAATTCGCCGCCTAATCCGAAACCGACAAAAAATCTAAATGCTAAAAGTGATTCATAAGACCAGGCTATTGCACACAAGCCGGTTGATACACTATATAGTATTACAGTTGCCGCAAAAATATTTTTACGACCAAACTTATCAGCAAGTGAACCAGCCATAACTGCGCCTATTGCCATTCCAAAAAGCCCAATGGAACCAATTAAGCCAACTTGTTCCGGCGTCAAATTCCAATCTTTGGCAAGCATTGGCAGCACGAATGAGATTAAACCGGTATCCATTGAATCAAACAGCCAGCCCAAACCGGTGACTATCAACAGCTTGTAATGAAAATTACCAACCGGTAAATTTTCCAAACGTTCTAACATAAGAATCAATCCCTTCATACAAAAACAAAAAATAATCCTATAAATTGCTATGTAATTTTACATTGAATTTATTTATTTATCAATAGTATTAACAAATTTAATTGATTACTTTATTCAAGTATGATGAAAGCATGGCAGCGAGCATAACAGCTAAAAATCATTACAATTATTATACGCGAGTACTTTATAAACCGTCGCCAACAATCAGCCAAGGCTTAAATTCACTATCATCATCTGAATTAACATTAATTTTAACTTCGTGAACTTCATTTGTAATTGAATGATTTTCCGGCGTATAATCTTCAAAAATCCATTGAAATGCTTCTTCAGCCGTTATAACTTCGTGAATTTCTAAACCTAAATGCTCTTTTGGAATATCTTTATCATTTTCTTTAGGTATGATAAGTGTCTTAATTCCGGCTTGTTTGGCACCGTAAGCCTTTTCAAAGACACCGCCGACAGGTCTAACTCTGCCTTGCAATGAAATTTCGCCTGTAACTGCAACATTCTGGCGAATTTTTTTATTGGTAACGGCACTGACTAAAGCCGCTAAAATGGCCGTACCTGCTGAAGGTCCGTCAATGTTGCCGCCTCCAATAACGTTGATATGTATATCATAATCGTGAATATCTTTACCTGTGACACGACGCAAAACCGAAGCAGCATTAAAAACTGAATCCTTTGCCATACTTCCGGCAGTCTCATTAAATCGAATTGTGCCTTTGCCTTTTTCTTGCGCCTTAAAAGCCACCGCTTCAATCTCAATTACGCTGCCTAAAAATCCGCTAACACCTAAGCCAAAAATGTGACCTATCAAAGCCTCATCGCTTGCCTTTTTCGTGACGAATTGAAACAGTCTGCTGACTTGTGCAACTTCGTAAATATTTTTCTTAGTGATTTTAATTTTTGACGACTCTTGCAAATCATTTTTCTGCAAATTTACATTAGGTTTATCGTCAACGCTTAAATCCTCAATGTTATCTTCTTCATTGCCAATATCAGAAAAGTTTTCCTCAATTTCGTGATCATGATTAATCGAATCTTCGATTGAGTCAGCATAAGAATTATCAACACTATAAGTATCATTAGTTTTGGTATCATCATCAACCTTGCTTTCAATTTGAAGATTTTCTTCCGAATTGTTAATCGCCAAGCTGTAAGCATCAGCCAAGATATTTATTGCTTTGCGACCCTCAATCGTATATTCGCTGATCGTTTCGGCAATTTCTTCGTCAAGTTCGACGTTAAGTTTTTTAGCAGCATTGTTGACAATTTCAATGATATGCTTTGGCGTCAAAGGTTCAAAATAAATTTCGGCACAGCGTGAACGAAGTGCAGGATTAATGCTTCCGGCGTCACGAGTCGTTGCACCAATCAGTACGAAATCAGCAGGCGCACCATTTTCAAAAAGCATTCGGATATATGGCGGCACTCTTTCATCAGTTGGATCATAATAAGACGATTCAAAATAAGCGCGTTTATCTTCAAGGACTTTCAGAAGTTTATTTTGCAGCATTAAATCCATTTCGCCAATTTCGTCAATAAATAAAATTCCACCGTGAGCTTCCGTTACAAGTCCTGGCTTAGGTTCCGGCACGCCAATTTCCGCTAAATTTCTTTGGGCGCCTTGATAAATTGGATCGTGAACGCTGCCTAAAAGCGGATTTGTCACATCACGAGGATCCCAGCGTAGAGTTGTGCCGTCCGTCTCAACGAAAGGTGCATCAGCTGCAAATGGCGATAAATTATTACCTCTGACGGCTTCAAGTACCAATCTTGCTGCGGTAGTTTTGCCGACACCAGGCGGACCGTATAAAATTAAATGCTGCGGATACGGCGAAGCCAATTTTGCACGCAGAGACTTGACTGCTCGTTCTTGACCAACAATCTCGTCAAGTGACTTAGGGCGCAAAAGTTCCATTACCGACTCAGTAAGTTTAACTTTTTCTAATGCTTCCAATTCTTCACGCTTTTTTATATCATGCGGCGATTCGGTCTCAACTTTTTCGTCACGAAGAACCTGCATTTTAATTTCTTTAAGGTATTCTTGATGGTCATGTTCCAACTTCTCGCTGATTTTTCGGTCAATCTTATCCTCTACATTGCGACGCGCCATGATATCAGCAATTTTTTCGGAAAGCCTGGCAAGTTCAGCGGAAATTTCAGATTCTTTTGGAGCAGGTTCCAAAGTCGGATTTTCTTCCAAAATTCGCCTCAACGCCAATACTCTTTCGCCTGGATTTTGTGAGCGCATATATCTCAGTGCGTCCATTTTGCCTGCCTGAATTACAAGTCTGTCCGAGCCCATAATCTCGACCAATACCGAATAAAGTGCCGCAATTTCGCGATCTAAATCTGTCTCCGGATGCATTGGCACTTCTTGTAAGTTTTGCGTCTTTTTCTTTTGAAATATGCCTGAAAATTTATTCCACAAACTCATAAATTTTACCGCCTTTGTTTTTAAGATTCAGTTAAATATTGCTGCGGTCTACGGCTTCAAAAGTGTCAGTCAATTCTTTAGTCGGTTCCTTATCCATGAGACTGACAACGTAAATTGCAATCAATGAAAAGATAAAACCAGGAACAATTTCATAAAGTCCAAAGAGTGCAAGTTGTTTCCAAATTAAAACCGTCACACCGCCGACAATAATTCCAGCGATAATGCCATTTCTGGTTGAACGTTTCCAAAACAGACTCATTAAAATTGCTGGTCCAAATGCTGCGCCGAATCCTGCCCAAGCATAAGCAACCATGTCAAGAATAAATGAATCCGGATTAAATGCTAAAAATACGGAGATTGACGCAATAATTAAAACTGAAGCACGAGAAATCCAAACAAGTTCCTTTTGATCTGCATCTTTTCTTAATAACATGTGATAGAAGTCATTTGCAAAAGCCGAAGCCGCCACTAATAATTGTGATGAAGCCGTTGACATAATTGCTGCAAGTACCGCCGAGAGCACTAAACCTGCAATAATCGGTGGAAAGAGTGCATTAGTCATTACAAGAAAGACCGTTTCAGAGGCAGTGCCTTCAAGTGGTGTCGTTAAATAAACTGCACCGACCATTCCAACACCTACTGCCGCAGCAAGTGAAATTGTAACCCAAGTCATCGCAATATGAGTTGCCTGCGGAATTTCTTTTGTTGAGTTAATCGCCATAAATCTAACTAAAATATGTGGTTGACCAAAATATCCAATACCCCAAGCAAGAAGTGAAACAATTTCAATAAATCCAATCGTTGAGCCATCCGGTTTAATGAAAGGTTTGAACATCGTTTCATTGTAATTATTCAGTGCAGCGATTGTTTCGCCAAAACCGCCGAGAGACATTGCCGCACAAACAGGCACAATTAAAATCGCAAAGAACATCATAACGCCTTGTATAAAGTCAGTTCGTGATACAGCTAAAAAGCCGCCTATCAAAGTATAAAAGACGACGGAACCAGCTCCAATGAAAATTGCTAACTCATAAGGCAAGCCGAAAACCGTTTCAAAGAGTTTACCGGCAGCAACGAATCCACTTGAAGCGTAGAGAATGAAAAATATTAAAATAAATATTGCTGGAATAATTCTCAAAAGTCCACTCGTATCTTTATAACGATTCTGCAAAAAGTCAGGCAATGTTAAAGAATTGTTCGCAAGTTCGGTATATTTTCTCAAACGTGCCGCAACGAGTTTCCAATTTGCAAGCGTTCCAAGTCCGAGACCGAGAGCAATCCAGCCGGCATTGAGTCCTGCAACGTAAGCGAAACCTGGCAAACCCATAAGCATCCAACCGCTCATATCTGACGCTTCAGCGCTTAATGAAGTAACCCAAGCGCCAAGTTTACGGTTGCCTAAAAAATAATCACTCATATTTTTGGTTCGACGATAGTAATAAACGCCTATTGCCATCATCAGACCAATGTAAAGTATAAACGTGTTAATTATTACTAAATCATTAGTCATAAAAAATTTGCCTCCAATAAATTTAGTCGCTGAAAAAAATTCAACTTGCAAATTATATCAGCTATCCCGTAATTAATGCAAGTTTTTTTATTTGATTTATGCACGATTAAAAATACAAATCTGAAAAAATTTTCATAATTATTTCTTGCAAAAATTAAATTATGTGTTATTATACTTTCAAGGAAGGACGTGATTTGATGATTACTAAAGAAATGTTAAATCGCATTAACGAACTTGCAAGGAAGAAGCGCAGCGTTGGTCTCAACGAAGAAGAAACAGCAGAACAAAAAAAACTTTATCAAGAATACCTTGAAAATATTCGCGGTCAAGTTATAAATCTTTTGGACAGTATAGAATTTGTTGACGACGACTCAAAAAAAAATAGCATTAATAAAGAGCCAACGAAAGTTTTTCAGCAAACACAAATCATTATAGGGCAGCGTCTCCTGCATTGATAATATAATTTTTTGAGGTGATATTGTGAAGATTGGATTTATAGGCGGCGGTGCGTTAGCGGAATCGGTAATTAAAGGTATTGCCAACAAATTCGCTGAAGTCAAAGATATTTATGTATCAGATCATAAGCAGATACGTTGTGATGAACTCATTCAAAGATATGAAATCAATGCCGCCGTTGGTGTTGATTCTTTTATTGCTGATGTTGATATTTTAGTTATTGCCGTTAAGCCGAAAGATGCACGTGACGCAATGAACGAAGTTGGCGGAAAAGTTAGTGCAAATACAATAATCATGTCAGTAGTTGCCGGTTTACCAATTTCAAGAATTGAAGAACACTTTCAAACGCAGGCAGTAGTTCGTATAATGCCAAATGTTGCAATTTCCGTCGGTGAAGGCATGAGCGCTTTTTCAATCGGCACAAAAGTTAAAACTTCTGATGTCGAGACAATTCAAAAATTCTGGTCAATGCTTGGTCGCTATATTGAGGTCAATGAAAAATTAATGGACGCTGTAACCGGTCTTTCTGGTTCCGGTTCGGCTTATGCTTTCTTGATGATTGATGCGCTTGCTGACGGTGGCGTTGCTGTCGGTCTGCCTAGATCAAAATCTATTGAACTTGCAGCGCAAACGTTACTTGGTGCGGCAAAAATGGTTTTAGAAACCGGTGAACATCCTGACGTTTTAAGAGATAAAGTTACTTCGCCGGCAGGTACTACGATTGAAGGTATCAGAATACTTGAAAAAGGCGGCGTCCGCAGTTCTTTAATCGAAGCTGTAATTGCCGCTACTGAAAAATCAAAGTTACTTTAGGAAGGTAAAATTATGATTGAAATTGAAAAGACATTGAAAAATATTTTCACGTCTGAAGGACGACTAAATCGGTTAAGGTATGTCAAATATATTTTAATATTGGCGCTGTTTTTCGGAATAATTGGCGTTATTTTAGATTTATTGGTAACGGCGGTTGCTGGTAAAGAAAGTTTTTTAATGACGGTTGTAAACGCCGTACTTTCTATTGCAGTAGGATTCGGTAGCGCAATGCTTCAAATTCGTCGTCTGCATGATATGGATAAAAGCGGCTGGTTTGTGCTTTTAAGTGCAGTACCTGGTATTAATTGCTTATTTGGGATCTATCTGCTTTTGGTAAAAGGAACAGACGGCACAAATCGTTATGGTTACGATCCGTTGCTAATGGATTAAATACTACTAAATTTTAATCTTGAAGTTCACATCTTGAGGAATCGAAAATTTATGACTTATGAAGTTGAATTAAAGAATGTAAATAAGAATTTTGGAGATTTTCAAGCATCAAATAATGTCAGTTTTACCATTGAAAAAGGCAAATTAATCGGTTTATTAGGACCTTCTGGCAGCGGTAAAACTACTATTTTGCGTATGATCGCCGGTCTTGAGACACCTGACAGCGGCGAAATTTATATTGGCGGCCGTCTCGTAAATGATGTTGATCCTGGAAAGCGAGGTATAGGTTTTTTATTTCAAAGTTACGCTTTATTTCGACATATGACGGTATTTGACAATATTGCCTTTGGTCTTGAGGTTCAGAAAAAACCTAAAGCCGAAATTAAACAGCGTGTTGAATATTTAACAGAACTTGTCGGATTAAAAGATTTTATGAATCGTTATCCTATGCAGTTAAGCGGCGGTCAACGTCAGAGAGTTGCATTTGCTAGAGCGTTAGCACCAAATCCAGAACTTTTGCTGCTTGATGAACCATTTGCCGCAATAGACGCAAAAGTTAGGCAAGAATTAAGGCAATGGCTCAAACATACCATTCATAAACTCGGCATTACTTCCGTTTTTGTTACGCATGACCAAGATGAAGCTGTCGAAGTTGCCGACGAAATTATTATCACAAATCATGGTAAAATTGAGCAAAGCGGTTCGCCTATTGAAATTTATCAATCACCGCTTACACCGTTCGTTGCAAAGTTTATTGGCGATTCTGTGCACGTTCCGGACTACACAATTTTTAAAGGCTTTAAAATCAAAGATGATAATCATTCGCATGAAGGTATCATTCGTCCTGAATTTTTGGAAATCGCAGCAGATATTAGCGAATTTGATTTGCCAATGCCGTTGACTTCCGAAAAAGGCATTGTACATGGCACTTACTTTAGAGGCAGCGTAATTCAAATTGATGTTGACGTTAAAGGTCAAAGGCTTCGTGGTTTTAGAGGTCTTGAGAAGTCTCCGTTAAATGAAGGCGATGACGCCTATGTTTTTATTCATAAAATTTATGCTTTTGTTGGCAATGAAACGCGAGTTATTGAAAATGCAGGCAAGAAGAAAGAATCTGTTGTTATTTAACAAATAAAAATAACGACAATTAAAACTCAGAAAATCTGAAATTGTCGTCAATTTTATCAAAAAGTGGCGTAATATCACTAGTTTTGACTAAGCGATACAAGACGCTTTTTTTGCAAAAACTTATAAATCATCACGGTCAATGATTCTGTCGTAAATGTAACCTTCACGAACACCGGAATCACTAAAAATTATATGTTGACTGCCGAATCTTTTGGCAAGCACGTCAGCAATTATAAGTCCTGGTAAAAAAGTGTGCATTCTTTCTGGTACGGTACGCATCAATAAAATTTTATCCTGTTGTGTCAATTCATGTTCGCGTTGAAATCTCCAGAGTATATCCGTAATGCGTTTTATTTCCATTCGTGAATTTCTTTTGGGCAAGCCGTACATCAAATTATAAAGTGCCATTGCACCTTTAAAAGTGCCGCCAATGCCGCAAATTTGAGCATGAGTGATTGTTTGAAACTCTCTAATTGCGCTGACAGTAACTTCTGCTTCAGCTCTCATTTCGTTACATTCGGATTCAGAAGGCAAAATATGAATACCTGTATAGCGCGTGTGAAAACTCAATGAGCCAATCGGCAAACTGACTTTGACTTTAATTTCGCGGTTTTTAAAATAAACAATTTCGGTACTACCGCCGCCAATATCAATAAGCAGACCATCTTCGTCAACAAGATTATGAGTTGCACCAATGAAATCAAAAGTTGCTTCCTCGTCGCCGGTCATTACATAAATCCTTCGACCGGTTCGATATTCGACTTCCTCGACAGCTTGGCGTCCGTTGACGGCATTTCTTATAGCTGCTGCAGTGAAAGCTGTGACGCGAGTTATTCCAAAGTCAGAAAGAAATTCATTGTAGCCGTTGATAATCTCTACAATTTTTTCAATACCTTCTCGACGCATAAAGCCATCTTTTACGTAAGAGGCAAGTCCAACCGTGTGTTTTCGTTTCATAATCATTTCAACACGGTCGCCGTCAATTTCATAAACCGCCATTCTAATCGTATTTGAGCCGACATCAATCATTGCGTATAACATTCACTCACACCCTTCAACATATTTGAAAATTTATATTCTTCAAAAGTATTAACATAACCTTCTTTTTAATGTAGAATTAGTAATTATAAATTGACATTAAATAAGGAGTTTTTTTATGGATTTATCACAATTAAAAGTATTTTGGAAACAGGTTTTGGTCAAAGTACAAGAATCCATATCTGAGACAGCTTGTCAAAAATGGCTGGAGCCGCTGATTCCATTATCGTTGCAGAAAAATGTATTAACACTCCAAATTGCAAATGACTTCCGAAAGCAATGGATTGAAGAACGCTATATGCAGCAGCTTGAAGATGCCGTATATAAATTGAGCGGTGAACATCTGTCAATCATTTTAAAATTAGCAGCTAACGACAAGAAAAAAAATTCACGCAACAAATCAGGTGATGATTCGCTGCAAACAACGCTTTCAATAAGCACCGCAGATCCAAATTTAATTTTAGCAAGTGACACTGTTACAAGTGAAATTACAACCGTTGATTCTTCAACATTAATTGCGAAATACACTTTTGATAATTTTATAATCGGTAAATCAAACGAATTTGCACATGCTGCTGCTCTTGCAGTTTGTAAGACACCCGGCAAGGCTTATAATCCTTTTTTCATTTACGGTGGAGTCGGTCTCGGCAAAACTCATCTCATGCACGCTATTGGCAATGCTATTTTAAAAAATTCACCGCGCAAAAGGATTTTGTATGTCTCAAGTGAACAATTTACAAACGAACTTATCAACGCTTTAAGAGATAACAAAATTGGCGAATTTAAACATAAGTATCGCAGTATTGATGTTTTGCTCGTTGATGACGTTCAATTTCTTGCCGGCAAAGATTCAACACAGGAAGAATTTTTTCATACTTTCAATTCACTACACAATCTTGATAAGCAAATAGTTTTGTCAAGTGACCGCCACCCTCAAACTGTTGCCGGCATTGAGGAAAGGCTGCGTTCAAGATTTGATTGGGGACTTGTAACCGACATTCAAAAGCCGGATTTGGAAACGCGAATAGCCATTTTGCAAAAAAAGGCCATTTTGGAAAATATCGAAGTACCTCGCGAAGTTATTGTTAAAATTGCCTCTGAAATTGACACAAATGTTAGAGACCTTGAAGGTGCATTCAATCGCGTTGTCGCCTTTGCCTCATTGACGAATAAAAATTTTGATATTTCAATCTTGGACGAAAGCCAAAATTCTGTTGACACTGAGGCTTTAAAAACTCCAATTTCCATTGAGGATATTGAACGTGCCGTTGCTCATTATTATAATCTTTCCGTTAAAGAACTCCATAAAAAAAGTCGTGCACCGCGTGTAGCCTATCCGCGTCAAATTATCATGTATCTTTCACGTGAATTGACATCAAATTCTTTTCCGGAAATTGCTAGATATTTTGACGGACTGAACCATACTACAGTTTTGCGTGCATATGACAAGATAAAATCTAAGCGAAATAAAGATTCAGAATTTAAAAATGTAATTGAAAATTTACTCTTGCACATAAAAAATTGATACTTTTGAAGAACCTATAAAGATTTTCATTGAAGAAATCGCCGGAATTTTAACTAAGTTTAAACATTATGTAAGTTGATAATTTGGCGATTTTATCGGTACAAAAAAATGGGTCAACGCAGTAAATCAATTTGCTCAACGTCATAACCGTGTTGATTAAGTGCCTTAATAATTCGATTAATATGATCTTGATTGTGAGTTTCCACAGTAACTTCCAAAACAACTTTTTTAAATGAGTCAGTGACTCTTGCCTGATTGTGTTCGAGTTTGATAACGTTGGCATTTTCGTCAGTTAGAATTTGTGAGACGTTGAGAAGTTGTCCAGGTTTATCCGGTAGCATAACAGAAAAACAGAAGATACGGCCACGAGCGATTAAAGCCTTGTCAATTAGTGCTGAAATTGTTGAAATATCAATATTGCCTCCGCTGACTATCGCGACGACTTTTTTATTTTTGAATGACAATTTTTGTAAGGCGGCTAAGGACAAAACGCCGGCACCTTCCGCAATAAGTTTATGTTTTTCGATAAGACTTAAAAGTGCTGACATAATTTCCATTTCGTTGACAGTTATAATTTCGTCAAGATATTTCTTGCAGAAAGCAAAAGTCAATTCACCTGCCGTTTTGACAGCGCAGCCATCAGCAACAGTATCGGCGCTATCAAGCGTGACGATTTTGTTTGCGTCAAGAGCAGCTTTCATGCAGGCAGCATTTTCCGGCTCAACGCCAATCACCTTAACCGTCGGACTAACCAATTTTGTTGCAAGTGCTACACCGCTGACGAAGCCACCGCCACCAACCGGAACTAAAATGGCGTCAACGTCTTTAAGTTCGTTAATAATTTCAAGTGCAGTTGTTCCTTGTCCAAGTAAAACTTCTTTGTCATTAAAAGGATGAACGTAGACGTAGCCATATTGCTTTTGAAGTTCTAAAGAATGTGCTGCTGCGTCATCAAAACTGTCGCCGTGAAGTACAACATCAACGCCGAAATTTTTTGTGGCCTCAACCTTCAAAATAGGTGTAGTTGCCGGCATACAAATAACAGCTTTTATGCCTAATTTCTGTGCAGCAAATGCAACACCTTGAGCATGATTGCCTGCCGAAGCCGTAATAACTCCGCGCTGGCGTTCTTCTTCAGTTAGTTGACTCAATTTGTTATAAGCACCACGAAGTTTAAAAGCGCCGGTATGCTGTAAATTTTCCGGCTTTAGATAGACTTCATTGCCGCTAATTTCGCTGAAAAAATCGCTGAAAATTAATTTGGTCTTCCGAACGACGCCGCTGAGTTGCTTATCAGCACGGTAAACATCGGCGATTGTCGTATTTGCAACAATTTCATCTGAGTTATTTACATTCGTTTCAACATTATCTTCAAAATTATTTTCGCTCATAAAAAATTTGCTCCTTGAATAAATCATAAAATAAGCTTTTTATTATCCAAACTTTGACCAATCATAATAAGAACTATTCATTTTCATATCATTGAAAAAATCTTGCCTGGTCTTTTGTTTGAGGAAGTAGGCCGCTTCTTCACGTGACGAGCATTTATAAATATGACCGTCAACATCAACATCATAAGATTTTTGAGGAATCTTTTCACTTGTATCCGAATCTTGCGGCGCTACTATTCTGTTTTCAAATTCATCGACAATTTTAAGCGACATAAAATCAAGGCCGTCAAGCCTTTTATCGGAATTATCCCAAGACATAATTGACACCTCACATTATATAAATTTAAAATAAATCTTTGTGCCGGCTAAATTAATATTAAATAATGCAAATTAACCGGCACAACAAATTAAATTATCTTTTGAAATTATCTGATTATTTTGGAGCGTTTTGCATCCAAACTTGTGAATTTTTATCGGACGAAGGCTTATTCTGCGCCATAACTCCTACTAATTTATGCGGTGAATAATATTTTTCAAGGTAATTCACATCTTCAGACGTCAACTTTAAATCAACGGCTTTTACGGGTGCTTCTACGTGATGGAGTTTAGTTGCTCCGACAACCGGCGCTGTAACCTTAGCCAATAACCAGGCAATAGAAATTTCTGTCATGGAAACGTTATATTTATCCGCAAGCGCCGTTACACGATTGATAATCATTTGATCTTGTGAGGCCGAATTATCATATTTAATTTTTGCGTAAGCATCTTCTTCAAGACGCTTTGAAGTTTCGCCGAGTCTGCGAGAAAGTCGACCACTTGCAAGAGCGCTGTAAGGTGTCATTGCAATATTATCCTCATTGCAAAGCGGAACCATTTCACGTTCTTCTTCACGGAAAATTAAATTGTAATGATTTTGCACGGAAACGAATTTGCTAAAACCTTCACGTTCAGCCAGAGCATTTGCCTTTGCAAGTTGGTATGCGTAGCAGTTTGCAATTCCAATCGCACGAACTTTTCCGGCTTTAACTACGTTATTAAAACCTTCGAGAATGTCATAAATTGGCGTCTGATAATCCCACATGTGATAAATGTACAAGTCAACATAATCCATACCGAGATTTTTGAGACTTTTGTCAATCATTGTTGCAATATGCTGTTGACCTGTTACACCGTCGTCAATCTCTTGTTGAGTACGTGGCAAAAATTTTGTTGCAACGACAATATCTTCACGCTTTGCAAAATCTTTCAAGGCACGACCGACAAATTGTTCACTGGAGCCTTGTTGATAGACAATCGCCGTATCAAAAAAATTAATGCCGAGTTCCAATGCGTGTTTGATAATTTCGCGGCTTTGTTCTTCGTCAACTGTCCAGGAATGTTGACCGGTTTGAGCATTTCCGAAACCCATGCAGCCAAGACAAATGCGCGATACATTCAAATCTGAATTGCCAAGTTTTACGTATTCCATAATAATCTCCATTCCACCGTTGGTCGCGACGGTAAAAATATTTGTAAATGTAATGTACGACCTTGTTATTGCATTATGATATTTGCAAAAATACATTACATAGCTTCACATAAAGTGAAAGAATATGACCGAACCTTCTTTGTAAAAACTTTTTAGACAACAATCTATAAAATTAGAATCTACTTTTCAAAAGATTGAACACGTTCTAGTTCATTGAAAATATTGCTTTAATTATTTTTTCTGAAATTGTCCATAAATTCGGCGAGTGCAACAACTCCTTCAATCGGCATTGCATTATAAATCGACGCACGCATACCGCCAACACTTCTGTGACCTTTGACACCTGACAATTTATGCTCTAAAGCCTCAGCAACAAATTTTTTCTCAAGTTCCTCGTTTGGCAATCTGAATGTTACATTCATAAATGAACGGCTGTCCTTATCAGCATGACCACGATAAAAGCCGTCAGAATTATCAATGGCATCGTAAAGTAATTTTGCTTTTTTAGCGTTGCGCTCCGCCATTGCAGTCAGACCGCCTTGAGCTTTAATCCACTTTGCAACTTTACCGACCATATAAATACAAAATTCCGGCGGCGTGTTGTAAAGCGAATCTTTTTTATAAAAGGTATCATATCTCAACATCGTTGGCAAAGTTTCAAGACTCTTTTCAATCAGCAATTTTTTTGCAACAACTAAAACAACGCCTGCCGGTCCTAAATTTTTCTGAACACCGGCATATATAAAATCAAACTTTTTAAAATCATAAGGACGAGAAAGCATATCACTGGACATATCCGCAAAGAGTGGTACACCATTAGTTTTCGGTATGTAATGAAATTCTGTTCCGTAAATTGTATTATTGTTGCAAATGTGAAGATAAGCGGCATTTTTAGAAATTTTCAATTCATCTTGCTGCGGAACATGGTGAAAACCGGTATCTTTACTCGATGCGGCAATTTCGCCGACACCTAAAGTTGCTGCTTCTTTGTAAGCATTAGTCGAGAATGTTCCACTTAAAACGTAATTTCCTTTATGTTCCGGCGTTGCAAAATTCATTGGAATCATTGCAAATTGAAGCGAAGCACCACCTTGAATAAACAGAACTTCGTAATCATCACCTAAATCCATTAGGTCTAAAATATCTGCTTTAGTTTGAGCATGAACTTGTTCGTAAGGTTTTGAGCGATGACTAATTTCAATGATTGACATTCCGCTGTTATTGAAGTTTAAAAACTCAGCTTGCGCCTCTTTGAGAACTTCCAAAGGCAAAGTTGCCGGACCTGGATTAAAATTGTAAACGCGATTTGCTTCTAAATTACTCAATTAAACGACCTCCAATAGTCAAAAATTTATAAGTGTAATTATCTATTACTCAAGAATGCTCAAACCTTAAAATAGGTGCTTCTGCTAAAAGCGGATCTTTGGCCTTATTTGCTTTAAATGCTTTTGCTCTGTCAATACATGTTGCACATTTTCCGCAAGGTGTTTTTCCGCCGGCATAACAACTCCAAGTCAAATGATAAGGTACTTTTAAATCAAGACCTACGCGAACGATCTCTTTTTTTTCGTTGTCCATGAATGGCGCAACTAAATGTATTCTTCCATAAGTTCCGATTGAAATCGCCGAAGCCATAGCGTTGATAAATGAGGTACTGCAATCAGCATAAGCACTCACAACGGCGTCGTCCTTGTGTACGCCAATATAAAGCTCAATTTCATCTTTACTATAAACGCTGTCGGCAAAACTCGCTGCAACAGATAACATTAAACCATTACGAAACGGCACATAAGTGCCAATTTTATTTGTGCCGCTTTCCTTCATTTGTTCGGCATAGCTTGATTGAGCGACACTTTCTTTTGACTTGCTTAAAAGTGTTGAATTTGAATGTTTAAGAATACTTGCAACGTCAAATTCATAATGAGAGACGCCATAATATCTTGCTACTAATTTGGCGCAATCAAGTTCTTTGGCATGTCTTTGACCGTAGTAAACTAAAATCGTTGAAACATTATCCGCACCATATTTGTCAACGGCAATTCCGACGCATGTTGTTGAATCTAAGCCGCCACTTGATAATACAACAGCTTTCATTTTATTCAATCCTTTCATGAAAGTTTTTTTATGACAAATTTTTTTAATATAATTGCTGTAAAGAATTAATTTTGTCAATTATATTACTACGACTAAATTTCTGCAAGAATTAATTTATATACAAATGATTTTTGTTGTGCTATAATGTTAAAAATTTAATGAAAGGATGATTTGTTTAATGAGTGAAAATGCAAAGAAAACGGTTTTAATTGTTGATGATGATGATATGATGTTAAAGATGGCGGAATTTGTTTTAAATCAAGATCCAAGATTCAATGTCTTGAAAGCAAATTCTGGATTGCAATGCCTGCGTAGTTTGCAGAGCGGCGATAAAATTGATTTAATTTTACTTGATATTCAAATGCCTGGCATGGACGGAATAAAAGTCATGGAATTAATTCAAAAGCACGATTATTGGAAAACAATTCCTGTAATTTTCTTGACGGCTTCTTCAGATAAAGGTACAGTTATGAGAGCCGGTCAAATGGGAGCGATTGGATACATAAAAAAACCATTTGTGCCGGAAGATTTAATTCAGCGTGTAGAATCAGCTTTAGAATTGCCGGACATATACAAATAATTATTATCAACTATAAAAGGTGGTTTTATATTGGGCTTTTCAAAATTTGAATCGGCAATTACAGGACAAATTGCAAACCTGTTTCAAAAACGAGGAGCAGTTGAACCGTCGGCATTAATCAAAGCACTTGAAAGAGAAGTTATAAAACAGGAAAAAAAGACAGACGCCGGTTTAATTGTGCCAAATGACTATACGATTTATCTTTGTGAAGAAGATTGTCACAGACTTTCGGCAGCAAGAATCCTCAAGGCACTTCATGAAACTGTTGTACGTAAAGTCATACGCGAAAATTGTTTCATGGATGGAACATTGTCGGTCAGAATAGAAAAAATGTATGAAGGCAGCGACGCCATTGTTATAAAATCAAAGTATCTTGATGACAACGGAGCTGATGAAGATACCATTGACTTGGAAAATGAAGTTATTTCTAATACTTCAGTGCAAGATACAATCGTTGATGAGAAAGAAAAAACACTTGTTGCCGATAAAGAAAAATTTTCTTCGTCAATGAAAACTTCATATTCGCGCCAAAATGAGTATGAAATTGCAATGCTGATACTTGACGACGGAAATGAAAAAGCGGAATTTATACTTGGTGAACGCCAATTTTATATCGGACGCAAAGAAAGCAACGATATGATTTTAAATGACGAAAGTGTATCAAGGATTCATGCTTATATATCTTACGAGCGGCACCGCCACATTTTGCACGACACCAACAGTTTAAATGGTACTTATATAAATCAAAAGCTGATTGGTCAACAGGAACTTAAACATGGCGATAAAATTTTAATTGGCAATATTTTAGTTGTCTATGAAGTTTTATGAATTGATGGAGGTGATAAAATTTGTCGAAATATTATCAGGCAACGAATGTAGGCAAAGTTCGCAAACAAAATGAAGATTCTATAGCTGTAATTGAGCCGGAGACTTATGTAGTTGCTGACGGTATGGGCGGACAGGCAGCAGGCGAAATTGCAAGCCAAATGCTGATTGAAATTGTAACACAAAATTTAAAGTCAACTCCACTTGATTGGAATGAGGAAACTTTAAAGACAGCAATTATCAAGGCAAACGAGGCAATTTATCAAAAGGCACAGGAGCATTTGGATTATCAAGGCATGGGAACCACAGCGACTATTTTACATGTTGCAAAACCGATAGAAAGTCAGCCGAACTTGATAACACAAACGGCTTATTATGCACATGTTGGCGACAGTCGATTATACAAACTTGAAAATGGTATTTTGCGACAGATAACTCAAGATCACTCTTATGTTGAAGATTTGGTTAGACGCGGCGAAATTACTGAAGCTGAAGCAAGAGTTCATCCGCTTAAAAACGTTTTGACTCAAGCAGTTGGCGCAGTATCTGAAGTAAAAGTTGATACCGGTCGCTTCAAAGTTAAAAGTGGCGATATTTTTTTGCTATGCACTGACGGTTTAACTAACATGGTTGATGACAAGGAAATTGCTAAAATTTTATGCTCAACAAAAAATCCTGCCGACGATTTAATTAATGCAGCTCTGGATCACGGCGGCAGAGATAATATATCTGTGATAGTTTTAGGTATCTTATAAATTTTAGTGTTTCTAATACGAGAAATGAGGAATCAAATTGAAATCTGAAGAACCGGAATATATGCGGCACGATTTGAAATTGCCTGAACTTACAGTACGCGGAATGTTACTTGGTGCAGTATTGACAATAATTTTTACGGCATCAAATGTTTATTTAGGTTTAAAAGTCGGTTTAACTTTTTCTTCGGCGATACCGGCGGCGGTAATTTCAATGGCAATTTTACGAATGTGCCGCGACGCAAATATTTTAGAAAATAACATGGTACAGACGCAGGCTTCAGCAGCAGGAACACTTTCAGCAATAATTTTTGTTATACCTGGAATGCTGATGATTGGATATTGGCAAGACTTTGAATTTTGTCAAACTCTGATTGTCTCAGCTTGCGGTGGCTGTTTAGGTGTTTTGTTTACAATTCCGCTGCGTCGAGCAATGGTTGTACATAGCGATTTACCTTATCCTGAAGGTGTTGCTGCAGCAGAAATTTTAAAAGTAGGCTCTCAATCCGATAAATCAGTTAGCGGTCTCAAAGAAATTATGAGCGGCGGTATTATTGCTTCAATCGTTTCATTTTTGACAAATGGTCTTTACGTTCTTTCAAGTGGATTGTCAATGTGGTTTCCAATCGGCAAAGGCATGACTCAATTTCCAATAGGTTATTCTACGGCACTTGTCGGAGCAGGTTATTTAATTGGAATTACAAGCGGTATTGCAATGCTCGTCGGAATTTTAATTGCTTGGGCTGGATTTGTTCCATATTATACAATTACGGAAATAGCAGCGGAAAATCAAACAATGCAGGCATTTGCACAGACAATGTATTCGGAGCGAGTCAGATTAATTGGCGCTGGTGCAATGGGTGTTGCGGCTGTCTGGACGCTGATAACTTTGGCAAAACCTGTTATAGACGGTGTAAAAGAATCGCTTGCAGCAGTAAGAATGCCTCAACAGGAAAAATCAAAGCATCGCATGGATATTGACATGTCAGTAAAATCCGTTGGCTTAGTGTTTTTAATAATGCTTGTCGGCTTACTCGGAGTATTTTACAGTTTTGTAATTCCGGCGAACTTGCCTATAAGTCAAACATTGACGTTTGTAATTGTCGGTGTAATTCTTGCGATTTTGATAGGCTTTTTTGTTGCAGCAGCTTGTGCTTACATGGCAGGTTTAATCGGAACTTCGTCAAGCCCAATTTCAGGCATTGGCATTTTGGCAATTATAATTTCATCTCTCGTGATGTTTGCACTTTGCAATTCGTTTGGCATTTTTGACCTGCCCGGCGGTGATAAATTCGCAACGGCAACGGCAATTTTTACAACGAGTATAATTTTAGCGATAGCTTGTATTTCAAATGACAACATGCAAGATTTAAAAACCGGCTTCCTTGTCGGTGCAACGCCTTGGCGTCAACAGGTAGCATTACTTTTAGGTTGTGTTGTCGGTGCATTTGTAATTGCTCCGGTACTGAATCTTTTGTATGAGGCGTATGGTTTTCCTGGAGCGTTGCCGCGTGAAGGCATGGACCCTAACGCTGCACTTGCCGCACCGCAAGCCGCATTAATGACGACGATAGCACAAGGTATATTTTCGTCACAGCTTGAGTGGAAATATATTTTTATTGGAATTGGTCTTGGTGTAGTTTTAGTAGTGATAAATCTAATGTTGACGAGAAGCACCAGATATGCTTTACCGCCGCTTGCTGTTGGTATGGGAATTTACTTGCCACCGTCAGTTCAAACGCCGTTAGTCATTGGCGCCGTTATGGGTTATCTACTTGATAAAAAGTTACACAATCGCAACCTTAACGAAGAATCAGTACAGGAACATAAGCGAAAAGGCACATTATTTGCTTCGGGATTAATCGTCGGTGAAAGTATAATGGGCGTACTTCTGGCAGCGATAATTGTTGTTTCCGTATCAAATGGCGGCGACGAAATGCCTTTGAGTATCGTCACTGAAGAATTTTCAAACGGTATAATGCCGGAACTTTTAGGACTAATCATTTTTGTTTTAACGATAGGATATTTTTGTAAAATTGTATTGCATTCTAACCGTAATGTTTGATAATATATCATTAACATTTAATATTTTCTAATCAGAAAGTGGTGAGCGACATGATACAGCGTGTCCTTGGCAGAAGATATGAGCTTGAGGAGCGCGTTGGCAGCGGCGGAATGGCCGAAGTATATAGAGCAAACGATAAATTGTTAGGTCGAACAGTAGCAGTTAAAATTTTACATGCGGCTTATAAAAATGACACCGAATTTATAGAGAAATTTCATCGCGAGGCGAAAGCGGCAGCGTGTATGGCACATTCAAATATTGTCAATATTTATGACGTTGGAATTGATGGCGACGATCATTATATTGTCATGGAATATGTGCCTGGTTCAACACTCAAGAAAAAAATTCAAGATGAAGCGCCATTGGACATCGCAACTGCTGTTCATATTGCAAAAGATATTGCTGACGGTCTTGCTCATGCTCATGCGAATAATATTGTTCACTGCGACATTAAACCTCATAATATTTTAATGACAACTGACAATAGAGCCAAAATTGCTGACTTTGGAATTGCAAGAGCTGTTACTGAGTCGACAATGACTTACAGCGGTAGTGTTGTCGGCAGCGTTCATTATTTTTCACCGGAACAGGCAAGAGGCGCAGGCATCACACCGAAATCTGATGTTTATTCGCTTGGAATAGTTTTATATGAGATGCTTACAAATCACCTGCCGTTTAATGCAGATAATCCTGTCAGCATTGCAATGAAGCACGTTGAGGAAGAACCGATACCGCCGACTTTTTACCGCCAAGAAATTCCGCCAATGCTTGAATCAATAGTAATGCGTGCAATGAGCAAAAATCCAGAGATGAGACCGTCAAGTTTTGAACTTTTACAGGAATTGACGAACGTTGAAAAGACCTTAGGCGTTAGCAAAGAAGTTGATCCTGACGCAACAAAAGTTTTGCCGCGAACTGAAATACCAGTGCCGCCGCGTCGTGCTACAGTCAGAAATGTTGTTAATCAAAATGACTCTAATGAGCCTTCAGCTTCAGCCATAAGGCAGTCATTTTTTAAGTCGAAATTATTCATGGTCGGCTTAATTTTTGTTCTGTTGATTGGCTTCGGTGTAGGTTCAATAATTGCATTTGGAAATTTCACAAAACAAGAGGAAGTTACTGTGCCGGAAGTTGTCGGTAAACAGTTAGCACTTGCAAGACAAATTCTTGAAGATGGCAAACTGCGCGTCAATGTTGCTGAAACTTATGACGCAAGTGTACCGCCTGGACAAGTTGTATCACAAGACCCAAATCCAGGCAAAACCGTCAAAAGTGAACGTTTAGTGACAATTTACGTCAGCAAAGGCGGCGAAGATTTAGATATGCCGGATTTAATAGGTTTGACGAAATCCGCAGCAACTGAACGAATACAAAAAGCCGGTTTAATTTTAGGTTCCGTCTATGAAAAATATTCTGACGAAGAACCTGGAACAGTCTTATCACATGATCCGTCAACAGGCACAAAAATAAGTCGCGGTCAAACCATTGATTTAACGGTATCTCGCGGCAGCGCGATTTCATCAAGTTCAAATGTTTCAAGAACGGCGCAACAAGAAGTTGAAAACTCAAAAAATGACTCAGACGAAAATAACAAAACTGCAAAAGACGACAATAAAAACCTCAATGGCGAAGATAGCAATTTAACTGAAACAACCGAATCATCGGTTACTTATAATGAGCAGGAGCCTTCGCAATCTTATGAGGCGCCGTCAGAATATAATTACGAGTCATCAAACGCAACAGAAGTTTTTGATACAAATCCAAATGAGTCGTCGGATATTTCAGCGCCAAGTCGTGACGGTTCAGTAAGCAAACAAAGATAATTTTTTCGACGGCAATTAATTCCACCTGTTGCCGCCGTATTTATACCATGCAGCGCAAACGCCTTCAACTGAAACCATGCAAGGACCGACAGCATGAGTTGGAATACATTTTTTGCCAAAAAGCGGACATTTTAACGGAGTTATGACACCACGCAAAACTTCACCACATCGGCAAGCCGTCTTTTTTGGCGTCGAATCAATTTCAATCGGTAAAATTTTCTCAATATCAAATTCGGCAAAATTTTTACGGACTTTTAAGCCGGATTTTTTTATTGTTCCAATACCGCGCCAATTTGCGTTGACCGGTTCATAAACTTGATTGAGAATTTTCAATGCCGCCGGATTTCCTTCACTTTTAACGACAATTTTATACTCGTTGCAGACCTTAGCAGAATTTTTTTCAAACATAATCAACAGCCGCAAAATTGAACTTAAAATTTCCAACGGCTCAAAACCCGTCACAACACCTGGAATTTTATAATCACTAGCTAAAAAATTAAAGGCATCAGAACCAATTATTACTGAAACGTGACCTGGCAAAATGAAGCCGTCAACATTAACTTCATCATCATTAAGCAACATTTTCAGCGCCGGAGGTACTAATTTTTGTGCTGACAACATGAACAAATTTTTTATATTTTGAGATTCAGCAGATAATATAGTTGCAGCAGCAGTAGGCGCCGTCGTTTCAAATCCAACTGCAAGAAAAATTACTTTTTTAGACGGATTTTTTTTAGCAATTTCAATCGAATCCAGCGGAGAATATACAATTTGAATATCAGCACCGTCACTTTGCGCCTCACTTAAACTTGAAGTTGAGCCTGGAACTTTTAACATGTCGCCAAAAGTTGCAATAATTACATCGTTCATTTTTGAATAAGCAACAGCCTTGTCAATATAATCATCAGCCGTTACGCATACCGGACAGCCTGGACCGCTGACGAGTTCAATATTTTTCGGTAAAAGTTGACGAATACCTGCGCGAAAAATTGCAACCGTATGAGTTCCGCAAACTTCCATTAGTCGCACATTATTGAGATTTTTGGCAATTCGGTTAATTTCTTCGACATATTTTTTAGCAATTTCTCTTTCGTTAATTTCCATAAAATTTTTCCTTCTGTCTATCATTTTGTTAGCAATTTATCTGCGGAATTAATCAATTCCAAAAATTTTAATGATTTAAGCGGACTTTCTAAAATTGATTGAATAGAATTTAGCAAAATTTTTTCTGCCGATTCAAGTTCCGTAGATTTCAATGAAAATTTTGTCGTGTCTTTCCAATCAAAATTAAGTATCAATGCAAAGACATTTTCCATAGATTTTGGATATTCCAATGCAAAACCGGAAATTTTGATAAATTGACAAGACGAAACTAAATTAGCAATTCTTGGATTTCTCTTGTCAAAGGCTTTCAACGAATTTATAAGCAAATTAAAAACGTCGTCATCAATCTGCTCAAACGTCGTCATTTTATTTACAATCTCAAAAAAAATCGACGCATATGCAATTCTTGTCAAATCTTCGTTGATTTTATAAAAATCGATAATATCTGCGTCTTGCACTCTATAAACCGGAGATGTCCTCGCAAATTCAAGCAGTATGTGATTGAAAATCTGCATAGCGCCAGAAATAGGACTTTTAGCACGCCGACAGCCATAAGCATTTGCTTCAATCTTGCCAAATTCTCTCGTGAAAAATGTTACTACTCTATGAGCGTCGCTGAAATCTGTTGTCGCAAGTACAATCGCTTCCGCTTTGCAAAATTTTTCCATACTATTGCCTCTTAATCGGATTTTTTAGGTATAAAAATTTTTTCTTTGCCGGATTCTAACTCACTTATTACCATTTTAGCATTTCCGGCAGTCAACATAAATTGCAGCGCCGCCTCTGAATTTATTTCGATTGGTATAACTTCGCTTCTTTTGACAAATAAATTTGTTCCTGATGTGATATTTAAACTCCAAGGCACGAAAACACATACATAATCTTCGCCGAGCTTTTCAGCAACAACAGGCGGCACATTTGACATTAGGAAACCCATTGCCATAGATTGATGAAACGGTACTAAAACTACATTTTTAAACATGCTGTTTGATTCAAAAAGTGCAGTAGAAAATTGTTTAACGCTATTATAAATGAACTTGACAACCGGAATTTTTCCTAGTAGTGATTCGCCGAATTGTATGACATGCTTCAACAGCCAATGACTTGAAATCCAGCCGACGACATATATTAAAACTATTACAAATATTAATCCGATACCTGGAAAATAAAATGGCAAATGCTTTCCTAATACGCCTTCAGTGAAGTGCAAAATTTCACCAACGACTAATAAAGTTATAACAACCGGCACTAAAACTATTAAGCCGTTCAAAAAGTTCCTTGACATTAAATCATCTCCACATAATCGTCAAAAGTCAATATTATTCAGTCGTTGAAAAATTCATCGTTAATCATTATTTCCAAGTCCGAAATTTTGAATTGCTCCAAGTGAATTACGCCAATTTTTTTTGACTTTTACCCAAAGATCAAGATAAACTTTCGTGCCAATTAACATTTCAATTTCTGGTCGTGCAAGTTTGCCAATATTTTTAAGCATATCGCCATTTTTGCCAATTAAAATGCCTTTCTGCGAGTCGCGCTCAACATAAATTGTCGCCCTAATGTAAGTGTCGCCATTATTGCGTTGTTTCATTTCATCAATATCAACGGCGATTGAATGAGGCACTTCATCTTCTGTCAAATGCAGCACTTTTTCGCGAACAAGTTCAGCAATAATCAAGCGTTCTGGCTGGTCTGTTACCATTTCAGAAGGATAATATTGAGGACCTTCCGGCAAATATTTTTTTGCTTCGTCAATTAAACTTTCGACATTTGTTCCATTAATGGCACTTATTGGAATTACCGCCGCGAAATCGTATTTAGTTGAATAACTTGCAATTATAGGCAGTGATTGTTGTTTATCAATCAAATCCAATTTATTTATAACTAAAATGACCGGCTTATTTGTCGAGGTTTTGAGACGTTCAATAATATAATTTTCACCACCGCCAAATTTTTCAGTTGCGTCGACGACAAAAAATATAACATCAACTTCTTTGAGTGTACCTTCGGCGGCTTTTAACATGTATTCGCCCAACTTGTGCTTCGGTTTGTGAATGCCTGGCGTATCTAAAAAAATCATTTGTGCATTATCCATGTTAAAAATACATTGAATCCTGCTTCGTGTTGTCTGCGGTTTATCAGACATGATCGCAATTTTCTGACCAATGATGTGATTAATCAGCGTTGATTTACCAACATTTGGTCTTCCAATAACTGCAACAAAACCGGATTTATAATTACTCAAAATATTTTTCCTCCAATCGTTAATAAAGATCACACTAGCAAATATTATAATAAATTGTAAAATTTTCATCAAGTTGTATTGATAAGAAAATTTAACCTTTCTGGATTTATGACAAAAATAAAAAAGACATATATAATCTAGTTTCTTGATTAGTTAGTGTTATTAAATCCTGATAAATCAACGGCAACATTTGTTTCATAATTGCAGACAATACATCTTCGTTGCTCATCACAAATTTGGCAAATTCATCATTTTGTTGAAATCTATTAAATATAATATCTTCAAATCGATTCTTATAGTATGTGTAAAACATTGACTCATCATTGTTTTTAGCGAAGTTTACCGCCTTATCATCAGCCAAGAAATCGTCGTGGAATTCAGTTTACTTTTTTCGCTAATAGCAAGATATTTATCAAGGGTTGGTTTCAATAATTTAGTAAGATGTCCCATATTGATATTTTTTGTTTTGGGAATAAAACACTTTGTTGACAGCTTCAATATCTGTATTGCTGTAAATTCTGTAATTGTCTAATGTAGACTTCATATCGTACATAATATCTGGATCGGTTCCTTCAGATAAAATTGTAGATTCGTAAAATGGCTGGAACGATGGTCCAATATCTTCAACATTATTGACAAAATCCAGTATAAACGTATCTTCTTTGTCTTTGTGATTACGATTAAGTCGCGATAACGTCTGTAATGCCTTTATTCCTTCAAGTTTTTTGTCAACAAACATTGTATGAAGTAGCGGTTCATCAAATCCTGTTTGATTCTTCCTCATTTTCCAATTTTGCGTATTCTTCTAAAGTTTTTGTTGTATCAGCTAAAGCGGTTTTTAATTTTTTGGCACTCTCGCCCGTTTGTGATGAATGTGCCTCATCAACAATAATTGCAAAGTTATTATTACCGGCTTGTACTTCTTTAAAAATAACGGGAAATTTTTGCAAAGTCGTTATGATAATTTTTTTACCACCGTTTATAGCTTCCCGAATCTGTGCTGAATCTTTATCAATTTTTTCAACAACTCCAGGAACGTGGTCAAATTGAAATATAGTATCTTGTAATTGCTTATCAAGCACACGTCTGTCAGTAACCACTATTACAGATTTAAAAATCTTTTCATCATTATCATTATGTAAGCCCGAAAGACGATGATCCAGCCAAGCGATAGAATTTAATTTACCAGAACCGGCACTATGCTGAATCAAATAAGAATGACCAGCACCATTTTCCTTGACATTATTTAATAATTTTGTCACCACATCTAATTGATGGT
>CAJOHI010000016.1 GCA_905234365.1 uncultured Selenomonadaceae bacterium
TAATGGCTGCCTGGAAATTGGCACCAGCACTTGCCGCAGGTAACTGCATTGTATTTAAGCCTTCAAGCACTACTTCGCTCAGTGTTCTTGAGTTTACAAGGTTAATTCAAGATGTACTGCCGGACGGTGTTCTCAACGTCGTAACCGGCAGCGGAGGCAAAACTGGTCAATACATTCTGGATCATCCGGATATTAGAAAACTCGCTTTTACTGGTTCCACTGAAGTTGGCTATTCCGTTGCTGAAGCTGCTGCAAAAAAACTCATTCCGGCAACTTTGGAACTTGGCGGCAAATCAGCTAATATTTATTTTGATGATTGTAATTTTGATAAGGCGATTGATGGTGCTTGTCTCGGAATATTATTTAATCAAGGTCAAGTCTGCTGCGCCGGTTCAAGAATTTTCGTCCAAGATACATTCTACGATAAATTTATTGAAGCACTTAAAGCTAAGTTTGAGAGTGTCAAAGTTGGTTTGCCTTGGGATAAAGATACTCAAATGGGCAGTCAAATTGACAAACGCCAACTTGAAAAGATTTTATCTTACGTTGAAATTGCAAAAAATGAAGGCGCTAAAATTCTCACCGGCGGCGCAAAAGCTCAAGTTACAGGTGGCGAAGAAGGCGCATTTATGCAACCAACTTTAATTGTTGATGCTAACAATAAAATGCGTTGTGCTTGTGAAGAAATTTTTGGACCGGTTGCCGTTGTCGTTAAATTCCACGATGAAGAAGAAGTTATCAAAATGGCAAATGACAGCGAATACGGACTTGGCGGCGCCGTTTGGACACAAAATATCAATCGTGCCTTGAGAGTAGCTCGCTCTATTGAAACCGGTCGCATGTGGATTAATACTTATAACGAACTGCCTGCAGGCACGCCATTTGGCGGATATAAAAAATCCGGTATCGGACGCGAAACTCACAAACTTATTCTCTCTGCTTATACACAGAAAAAGAATATTTATATAAGTTTGAATGAATCGCCAACCGGACTCTATTAAAAATTTATAGAGGTGGATTTGATGATTATTGTAACAGGCGGTGCTGGATTTATTGGCAGCAATATCGTCAAAGAATTAAATAATCGTGGGCGTAATGATATTTTGATCGTTGACAATCTTGGAAAAAGTGACAAATATAAAAATCTCATTGGATTACATTATGTTGATTATTTTCACAAAGAAAAATTTTTTGCCGACTTAGAATCATATTGTGGAGGCGACGTTGAAGCTATTTTCCATGAAGGTGCTTGTTCCGACACAATGGAATATGATGTTAATTATATGATTAAGAATAATTATGAAACCTCTAAAGCGTTGCTAAAATTCTGTGATTTTCGAGCGATACCATTTATCTATGCTTCTTCAGCTTCAACTTATGGTAGTGGCAAAAATGGTTTCAGTGAAGTTGATAAATGTGAAGACGCGCTTAACCCATATGCTTTTTCAAAACTTTTGTTTGATCGTTACGTTAAAAAGTTTATTTCAAATTCAAATTGTAAAATTATCGGCTTAAAATATTTCAATGTTTATGGTCCTCAAGAAAATCATAAGGGCAAAATGGCTTCGATATTTTATCAGTTGTATAATCAAATTAAACAAACCGGCAGTGCTAAAATTTTCAAAGGAACTGACGGCTATGGCGATGGCGAACAACTTAGGGATTTCATTTACGTTAAGGACGTTGTTAAAGTCAATTTGTGGTGTTTTGAAAATAACATTGCAAGTGGTATTTATAATTGTGGTACCGGCAAGGCTCATACCTACAACGAAGCAGCACAGGCAGTTATTGATGCAATAGGAACTGGCAAAATTGAGTATTGTGAATTTCCAGAAGTTCTTCGCGGCAAATATCAAAATTACACTCAAGCAGATGAAAGCAAACTCATTAACGCCGGTTACAATTTAGGTTTTACGGACTTAAATCAAGCTGTGAAAGAGTATTGCGAATTGCTTGATAAAAATGGTGGTTATTATTCCTATGTCTAATAAGGCAATATTCTTTGACCGTGATGGCACGCTTAATGTCGATAAAGACTATCTTTACAAATTTGAAGATTTTGAATGGATTAACGGCGCTGTTGAAGCAATTAAATTTTGCAATGACAACGATTATCTGGTGATCGTTGTGACAAATCAAAGCGGTATTGCACGCGGTTATTACACCGAATTGGACGTACAAAAACTTCATGTTCAGATGAATGAAGACCTTAAAAAATTTAATGCTCATATTGATGACTTTTTTTACTGTCCTCATCATCCAAATGCTAGCGTTAAAAAATATCGCATTGATTGTGAATGTCGCAAACCTAAATCAAAGATGATTAACGATGCTTGTGATAAATATTTAATTGATAAAAATCAGTCGCTTATGATTGGTGATAAGCAGCGCGATGTTGAATGTGGTGAAAATGCCGGTATTCGTGGAATACTTTTCGATGGCGTTAATCTTTTATCTACGCTAAAAAAATTTTTGTAAACCTATTAATCTGTTGAAGTTTAAAACTTTGACGGATTTTTTTATTTTGCATTTTTAAAAAAATTTGCATTCCTCAAATAATCTGATATAATAAATCAAAAGTTGATTTTACGGCTTTTTTGAAGTCTTTCAACTGTAAAAAAAATTGATTTTATTTGTATTTAAAAAGTGAGGCAAAAAAATTGGGCAATTACTTTCAAGAGGAAATTGAGTGTGCACCACTCGAAAAAATCCGCGACATTCAAAATGAGAGACTAACCAAGCAAGTCAAATATGTTTGGGACAATGTTGATTATTATCGCAAAAAGATGCAGGCAAAAGGCATAACGCCGGAAGATATCAAATCAATCGACGATTTGCATAAACTGCCTTTCTTGATGAAAGATGATTTAAAGGCGGCTTATCCATACGGACTTATGGCAAAACCTCTCAAAGACTGTGTAAGAATCCAATCGACAAGCGGCACTACCGGAAAACGAGTTGTTGCTTTTTACACTCATCATGATATTGACCTTTGGGAAGAATGTTGCGCTCGTGCAATCGTTGCAGCAGGCGGCACTGACGAGGACGTTTGTCAAGTTTCCTACGGCTATGGACTCTTTACCGGCGGACCTGGATTAAACGGTGGTTCTCATAAAGTCGGCTGTTTGACAATTCCTGCAAGTTCCGGCAATACCGAACGTCAAATTATGTTTATTATGGATTTATCCGCAACAATTCTCTGCTGCACTCCAAGTTATGCGGCTTATTTAGGCGAGTCCATGAAAGAAATGGGACTTAAACCGGAAGATATTCCGCTTAAAGCCGGCATTTTTGGTGCTGAAGCATGGTCAGAAGAAATGAGACGCGACATCGAAAAAGTTCTTGGAATTAAAGCTTACGATATTTACGGTTTGACTGAAATTTCAGGTCCGGGTGTAGCATTTGAATGTTCTGAACAACGCGGTATGCACATCAACGAAGATCATTTCATTGCTGAGATCATTGATCCAAAAACCGGTGAAGTTTTACCGGAAGGCTCTCAAGGCGAATTAGTGTTTACAACTTTAGACAAAGAAGCATTTCCGCTGCTGCGTTATCGTACTCGTGATATTTGTACTCTTACTCGTGAAAAATGTTCCTGCGGCCGTACTCATATCAGAATGAGCAAGCCAAAAGGTCGTTCTGACGACATGTTAATTATTCGCGGCGTCAATGTATTTCCAAGTCAAATTGAAACCGTACTGCTTAATAATGGTTATGCAGCAAATTATCAGATTGTTGTTGATCGTATTAACAATACGGATACATTTGATATTAATGTTGAGATGACGCCGGATATGTTTACTGATAATGTCGGCGAAATTCAAAGTCGCAAGAAGATTTTGGAAGACGGCTTAAAGTCAATGCTTGGAATTAAAGCTAAAGTCAATCTTGTAGCACCGAAGACGATTGCACGCAGTGAAGGCAAGGCGGTTCGCGTCATTGATAAACGTAAAATTTAAAATAATTCTAATTTGAAACAAAAAACCTCAAATCTTTTCAAAAGGATTGAGGTTTTATTTTTTTAATATTTTTGGCAGCATAATTTTGATGAATACATAATACTTTTTTCGATTAGTTGACAAATTATAATTTTTTTATCATAATAGCTATAAGAAATTAGTTATAGTTAATACTAATTTTTGATTAAATAATTATAGGAGAGAAAAAAGATGTGCAGGATAGGCTCAATTAAAAGTAAAAATCCAATTCAACCTTCAATGGCACTAAAATTAATGCTGCCTCAACAAGAAGGACATGATAACTCCGGTTTTGCAATGGTCATGCAAGATTTATACGGAATATTTTCAACTTATAAAGATAAGCCACTTTTGTCAATGGCCTGTACACAAAAAGGCTCGCAAATGGTTGCGGAATACATGTATAAGCATAAATTTACACCACTTGCCGAGTGGATTCCAATTCCAAATAAGCAAAAAGGTCTCGACATCAAAGCAATGCCTTATTACATCTTTCGCAATTACAATTATCCTGAAGATGCAGAAAAGATGGACACTCAACATCGTGAGGACCTTTTGCTTGATACTCGAATTGAGTTGAGAAAACTTCTTGAAGACAGTGGCGAAGGTTTTGTATATTCATTTTGGCCGGACGTGTTGACACTCAAGGAAATTGGAGACCCTGCTGATATTGCGACTTACTTTAGACTTTGGGACGACAGTGGAATATTATCTGCTAAGTCAATAGTTGCTCAATGTCGTCAAAATACCAATTACGCTATCGTTCGCTACGCTGCACATCCATTTTTCTTGCAAGGTTACACACTCTGCGCCAATGGCGAAAATACTTTTTACACTAAAAATAAAGAATTTCAAAAGTCACTTCATCACGGTTATATAGGCTTTGAATCAGATTCGCAGTGCTTCTTAAATACTTTGCATTATGTACATCGTATTTTGAAGTGGCCGCTGCCTTATTATAAACATGTAATAACGCCGCTGCCTTTTGAAGAAATTGCCGAGAGACCGGATAAAGATATATTAACTTCAATTCGACAATCACTTGCTCATCTCGAAATAAATGGACCAAATACTGTTATTGGCGTATTGCCTGACGGTGAAATGATGACTTGCTGCGATTCTAAGAAATTGAGACCGGTAGTAGTAGGCAGTGATAGCGATATGGTTGTAATTTCTTCTGAGGTTTGCGGATTAAATGAAATTATGCCGAATCGCGATCAAACTAAGGATATTTATCCAAATGAGCGTGAAATTGTCGTCATTGATAATAATTTGGAGGTGACGAGATGGAAACAGTAAAGACTCAAGATGTCAGCGTTAATGACTTGTCTTGGAAGATAGAATATCATGCAGACAGGTGTACAATGTGTGGAAGTTGTGTTGCAAGCTGTTCATTTAAGGCAATAAAAGTTGCGGTGCAGGCACAATCTATCACTGTCAGTGAAGATTCACAACCTAAGCCGGTTCATAAACATATAGCGCGACCAATTATCAAACAAGTTGCAAGTTTAAAAAATTTTTGTCGCGGTTGTGGAATGTGCGAAAAAATCTGTCCAAATAATGCGATTAAGCCGGTAAGGAATCCGGATTCGCGCAAAACCTTGCTTTCACGTGACAACGGTCCAATTAAGCGCGGCGGCAGAACAAATCTCAATGCACAAAGAACACTCGACAATATAATCGTTGGTCGCATTTCACAAATGACAGATCCTTCGCTGGATTCAGTGCGTCATACATTTGACATTCGCTCACCATTTGGACGAATACTTTCACCAAAAGAACTTCCATTTGAGGTAATTGATGGCAAATTAATCCAAAAGACAAAGACACCGCCGGTTAGGTGGATTTATCCGCTTGTGTTTAGTGATATGTCAATCGGCGCATTATCGACTAGAGCTTGGGAAGCTGTTGCTCTTGCCGTCGGATACCTTAACGAAAAATGCAATATACCAATCAGAATGAGCAGCGGTGAAGGTGGTATGCCTGTTAAGCTGCTTCAATCGGATTATTTAAAATATTTTATAATTCAAATTGCTTCCGGTCATTTCGGTTGGAACAGAATTATTAAATCAATGCCATTTATGAAGACAGATCCGGCAGGTATCCTTATAAAAATTGGTCAAGGTGCAAAACCTGGTGACGGCGGTTTACTTCAATCGGAAAAAGTTGCAGAACATATTCAGGCAATTCGTGGTGTTCCTAAAGCAACTTTATCTTCACCGCCAAATCATCAAGGTCTGTACTCAATAGAAGAATCCGTGCAAAAAATGCATTTGTCAATGAATGCCGCTTTTGGTTTCAGAGTTCCGGTTGCTATCAAATGTGCAGCGTCTTCAACTTCGGTATCAGTTTATAATAACTTACTGCGTGATCCTTATAAAATTTGTGGCGGCTTCTTCATTGACGGCATTCAAGGTGGCACCGGCGCAGCTAATGAAATTTCACTCGATCACACAGGTCATCCGGTTGTATCCAAAATTCGTGATTGTTATCTTGCGGCGGTTAATCAAGGCGCACAAGGTCAAATACCGCTCTATGGCGGCGGCGGCATTGGAATGACAGGTAATGCGGCGGCTGATGCTTTCAAGATGATTTGTCTCGGTGCTAACGGTGTATTTTGCGGCAAGATTTTAATTCAGCTTCTTGGTTGTGTTGGAAATGAGCAAGGTCGCTGCAATGCTTGTAACACCGGCAACTGTCCTACGGGAATTTGTACTCAAAATCCTAGACTTGTTAAACGTCTTGATATTGATCGTGGTGCTCAAAAGATTGTTGATTATGTGCTTGCTTTTGATTCAGAATTGCGGAAATTGATGGCGCCGATTGGCAATTCCTCGCTGCCGGTTGGAAGAAGTGATGCGCTTGTATCCACTGATCATGCGATAGCTGACAAGTTAGGTATTCAATATGTCTGCTGATGATTGGAGTGATTGACAAATGTTAAAAATAGATACAATGAATGGTCACGATCGAATGTCAACGCAGGATTTACTGCTTAAAATTGAGGCGGCCGTTCAAAATGGCGAAACTGATTTTGAGATTGCGGCTTCAGGTCAGCATGATATTGGAGGTCCGCTTTGGCATCCGGAAGGCAAAACTTTAAAATTTCATATCACTAATGCCGGTCAGCGTGTCGGTTCAATGTGCCTTTCAAATACTGAAATTGTGGTTGAAGGCTCTGCATCGGCAGATGTCGGCTGGCTGAACGACGGCGGCATTATTACTGTTAAAGGTGATGCCGGCGATACTGCTGGTCATTGCAGTTCCGGCGGCAAAATCTTCATTGGCGGACGTGCTGGAACTCGCAGTGGTTCATTGATGAAACATGATCCGCTTTATGATGAACCGGAACTTTGGATTTTAAAAAATACAGGAAGTTTCTCATTTGAGTTTATGGGCGGCGGTAAAGCTGTAGTCTGCGGCGTTGATTGCGAAAATTTTGATTCAATTCTTGGTGAGCGTCCTTGCGTTGGAATGGTTGGCGGCGTCGTTTTAATGCGTAATGCCGAATGTAAAGTGCACAATTTAAAGCTGCCTGCGGATATTAAATGTCTTGAACTTGATGACGATGATATTAAATTCCTTAACAGTGGTCTTGATGAATTTCTTGAGCATATAGGACGCAGTGAACTTCGTAGCGAGTTGAGTGATTGGAGTCAATGGAATAAATTAATTCCGATGACATTTGAGGAAAAGCAGAAAATTTCAACAGATCGACCGTCAATCAAAGAATTTAGATTGAATAATTGGGTAAAAGGCGGTATTTTCAGTGATGTTGCCATTGATGATTTTGAAGTTCACAATACAATCAGTCATGGTCTCTACCGTTTGAGAGTTCCAAGCTGGGATAATGCAAAATATGCTGCGCCTTGTGAGTTTAGCTGTCCAACTGGCATTCCTACTCAAAGACGATACGATTTAATCAGACTTGGCAAGTTTGACGAAGCATTAAAACTTGAACTTGAGTATACGCCATTTCCTGGAAGTGTCTGTGGCAGCGTTTGTCCGAATCCTTGTATGGACGGCTGCACACGAGGCACGATTGATGAACCTGTTCAAATTGGCGCACTTGGTTACAAATCAGCATTTGTTGAAGTTGAGCCGCTGAAAATCAAAACCGGCAAAAAAGTCGCAATTATTGGCGGCGGTGTAAGTGGACTTAGTGCAGCTTGGCAATTAGCGCGTAAAGGTCATGATGTAACGGTTTATGATGACGCTGAACATATTGGTGGTAAACTTGAACAGGTAATTCCGCGTGGCCGTTTAAGTCATGAAGTTTTAGAAGCTGAACTTAACCGTATTCAAAATGTTGGCGTAAAATTTTTCACCAAATGCAGAATTAACCGTGAAAAATTTGAAACTATTCGGCAAGAAAATGATGCAATTATCTGTGCAACAGGCGGACATAAGCCTCGTTATTTCAACTGGGAAGGCATTGAAAATTTGACAATGGGGATTGACTTCCTCAAGGCGATTAATCGCGGCGAAAATCCAAAGGTCGGCAAAAACGTTGTAGTAATTGGCTGCGGTAATTCCGGAATGGATACCTGTCGTGGCGCTTATGAAATGGGCGCTGAAAGTGTAATTGCTATCGACGTTCAAAAACCGGCGGCATTTGCTAAAGAGATTGCATATATTGAAAGTCTTGGCGGTAAATTAATATGGCCATTCATGACAACAAAAATAACCACCGAAGGAATTTACTCAAACGACGGCAGATTTATTCCGGCGGATCAAGTTATCGTTTCAATCGGTGAAGCACCAATTCTTGATTACTTGCCTGATGATCCGTCAATTAAAAAATTTCGTGACACGTGGCTGATTCCAAATGTTGACAAGTCAATAATGCAAGGTGTATACGCAACAGGCGATACCATTAAGCCGGGACGTTTAACTGATGCGATTGGTGATGGCAGAATTACAGCTTATTATGTTGACCGTTTTGTTATGAATGAACCTTTCAAAAAGTTTCCGACAAAATTAAAAATTCCGGCAGAGCGTTTGAGTAAAGCATATTTTGAAAAATGTCATCATTGTGAGTTGAAAGATCCGATTGAGGACCATACTCGTTGTGTAAGTTGCGGAACTTGCCGTGATTGTAAGATGTGCCTTGAAAGTTGTCCTGAAAAGGCAATTACTCGCATTGAAAAATCTAATGGCTCTTGGGAATATGTGAGCGATCCTAATCGCTGCATTGGCTGTGGAATTTGTGCAGGTGTTTGTCCGTGCGGTGTTTGGAGCATTGAAGACAATTCAGAAGCAATTAATATGTATCGCAACGGTCAGCGTTCTGCCTGACAAATCTATTTTATCAAATATTGAAGCTGTTCACAAATGGCTTAAAATATGTTATAGTAATTACATTCATTATAGAGGAAGTGTTAATATGTCAGATTTATTGTACACTATCAAGGCAAATACTAGCAAAGAGGAAATTGTCAAGCAGTTGCGCGAACACCCTGAGATTAAATTCGTTTCACTCGTTGGAATTGACATGGCAGGTAATGACACTGATGAAAAAATTCCAATTCGCGTTTTTTTGAAAGACATGGACGAATTTTATGCCGGCTCCGCAGTACAGACAGACGGTTCTAGCGTCGTTTTGCCTGGTATTGCAACTCTCAATAATGCTAAAGTTGATATGCCGATTGATCCAAACGTCAACTGGTTTGTCGATTACAATTTTGAACACTACGACGAGGAGACTAATCGTCCTGTCGGCACTCTCCGCATACCAAGTTTTTTGATTCATGAAGGCAAGCGAGTAGACGCAAGAGCAGTTTTGACTGACACTCTGATTTTTGTTAAAGATGAATTGCTGAAAATTTTACACGAAAATCCTAACATTGCCGGTCTTAATCTTAATAGTGCAGAAGTCAAAGATATCAGTTTTACTTCGGCTACTGAGTTGGAATTTTGGGTAAAAACTCCGTTGGAAGAAGCAGCGATCGAAGAAATGAGCGCCTCACAAGTCATGCAGGAGCAATATTGGGAGCGCACGCATGGAGCAGTTCGCTGTGCTCTTGAAAAGTCGATTATTGAGCTTGATAAATATGGTTTCAATGTTGAAATGGGGCATAAAGAAGTTGGCGGTCTTAAAGCTCAAATTGATGAAAGCGGTCATATGACTCATGTATGTGAACAGTTGGAAATTGACTGGCGTTTTGCCGATGCAGTACAAGCGGCTGATAATGAAATGTTTGTGCGTACAGTCGTTAAGGAAATTTTCCGTGCAAATGGTTTAGAAGTCAGTTTTAAAGCAAAGCCGATGATTGGACTTGCCGGAAATGGCGAACATACTCATATTGGACTTGCCGCAATTACATCTGACGGGAAACTGCACAATTTGTTTGCGGCGAAAAATCCTGAAGTTGACTTTATGAGTGCAATAGGATACGGTGCTATTATGGGTTTGCTGAAAAATTATGAGGTTATTAATCCTTTTGTCAGCGCCACTAACGATTCACTTAACCGGTTGAAGCCTGGATTTGAAGCGCCGGTATGTATTGTCACTTCGCTTGGACATTCGCCTAAAATTCCGTCACGCAACAGAACAATTCTTGCTGGATTGATTCGCGATTTAAAAAATCCAATGGCAACTCGTTTTGAGCTTCGTGCCTGCAATCCGTATACAAATACATATTTAGTTTTAGCTGCCGTTTACAGTGCAGTTTTAGACGGAATTAAAGCGGCTGTAAATCATTCTACGGAAGAACTGCTAAACGAACTTAGCAAAAAAGCCGGACAAGAAGGTTTTTATCTCGAAAAAGATCGCGCTTATCGTTCCGAAGAAGATGTATTTGAGGATTATACCGCTGAGGAACGTGATAAATTATTCGGCGCACCACCTGCAACCGTTTGGGAAAATATGCAGGCTATTGAAAAATATCCAGATAAAGTTAAAGTCATTTCCGCCGGCGGAGCACTTCGCGAACAGATTATCAACGCATTTAGAGATGGCGCACTGTTGAGGTGGAAAACTGAATTAATTGCAAGAATTTTGCCGGAAATGCGTAATATCGTTCGCAAAACAAAGAAAATTGAATCTGATTTCCGTACGGATCAAGACTCTTATAATTGGAATAAAATTAAAACACTTCGTGCAATTCTCGCAAAAGATTCAATCGACGAAAAATCACTTTTTACGCAATTAATCAACGCTTTAACTTCCGGCAATTATGCTGAAGCCTCAAAACTTCAAGTTGAAATTTACGCAAAAATCGAAGAATTAAAAGCGCTTTACGATGCTTATGAAAAGAATATGATTTAATCTTAACTAATAAATATCCGTAAATTTTAATATGTAAACTATTAGACATTCAGGATTTATTTTTAAAAAGTTCCTGATTGTCTAATTTTTTGCTGTCCTATTTAGCCACTTCTATGAATAATTTTTGATTTTGATTGACAGTTAATTGACTTCGTTGTAAAATAAATTAATTTGTTATGATAATTGGAGTAAATAATATTTTTATTTTAATATAATTAAATGTAAATTACGAAAGTCAATTTTAATGTTAATGAAGAATTTAAGAGCTTCTAGGCTGTTACATAGTGCATGAGTTAAATAAAAGTCTGAACTTTTTTTGTGAAGGAGTGAAAAAATGCCTGAGTACGTACTGGCATTTATACTTGCAATAGGCGTCTCGCTATTCTTGACACCTTGGGTAATATTGCTTGCCTCAAAAACTGGTGCAATGGACAAACCGGACGCCAGAAAAGTACATAAAAAACCTATTGCAAGAATTGGCGGAGTCGGTATATATACTGCTTTTATGGTTTCAATGCTGACCGTGATGTTTTTTGCCGATTTAACAAGCGAAGTATTCTTTGAAATTGTTGGATTAATAGTCTCCGGCACAATTATGATGGCAGTCGGTTTGATTGATGATTATAAAAATTTACCGGCAAAAATAAAACTTCTCGGACAAATTATCGCTGCAGCGGTGTTAGTATTGGCATTTGACGTAAGGATTGACTTTATAACTGATCCGTTTGGTGACTATATTTATCTTGAATGGTTTGCAATACCGGCAACAATTTTTTGGCTTGTAGGCATAACGAACACAGTAAATTTAATCGACGGTCTCGACGGTCTTGCTGCCGGAATTTCTTCAATAGCTGCGATTACTATTTTACTTGTGGCTTTAGAAGATAATATTTTACTCGTTGCAGTTTTAACGGCAGCGCTTGCCGGTGCTGCAATAGGCTTTTTGTTTTACAACTTTAATCCTGCCAGTATATTTATGGGCGATTCAGGTGCACTTTTTTTAGGATTCATGTTAGCCGGAATTTCAATCATTGGCGCCGTGAAATGTGCAGCGACGATTGCGCTTATTGTGCCAATTTTAGCTTTAGGATTGCCTATTTTGGATACAACTTTTGCGATTGTCAGACGTTGGCGCGGTGGTGTTCCGATTTTTAAGCCGGATAAAGGACATTTACATCATCGCCTTTTAGGACTCGGTTTTACTCAACGCCAAGCAGTGCTTTTAATGTATGTGATTAGCGCATTGTTAGGTTTAAGTGCAGTAGCGTTGACGGAAGTGAGCAGCCAAATTGCAATTTTCATTCTTTTGATTGTAATTGCCGCAATTCTTTATGGTGCCAAGAAGATTGGTATTTTCACAATGCGAAACGCTTAAATTAAATCGAATATGTAATTCAGAATACAAATTTTAATAAAATTCCGCGTTGGAATGAAGGGTGTGCTGATGACAAAAAAATTAAAAGTTATGACGGTGTTCGGAACTCGGCCAGAAGCTATAAAAATGGCTCCTGTTATTTTAGAATTAGCAAAACACGCCGAATTTATACCAATAGTAACAGTGACAGCGCAACATCGCGAAATGTTAGATCAAGTGCTACGCCTTTTTAAAATTGTTCCGGATTTTGACTTAGACATAATGGCAAAAGGACAAACACTATTTGATATAACTAACAAGGCGTTGCTTGGACTTGAAAAAGTACTGTTGGAAGTTAAGCCGGACATTGTCTTAGTTCATGGCGATACGACTACAACTTTTATTGGAGCACTTGCCGCATATTATCAACAAATTGCAGTAGGTCACGTCGAAGCAGGACTTAGAACAGGCAATAAATACTCACCTTTTCCGGAAGAAATGAACCGCAAATTAACCGGTGCTATTGCCGATTTACACTTTGCACCGACAAAAACTTCAAAATCTAACTTGCTACGAGAAGGCGTTGCTGATTCTAAAATTTTCGTTACAGGCAACACTGTTATTGATGCGCTTTACAAAACCGTCAGAGAAGATTTTAATTTTGGAAGTCACATGCTAGAAGGCATTGATTACAATAATAAGCGAATTATTCTTGTAACGACGCATAGACGCGAAAATCTCGGCGAACCAATGCGCCACGTTTATAAAGCGCTCAAAGAGTTGACGGAAACTTTTGATGACGTTGAAATTGTATTTCCTGTACACAAAAATCCAAAAGTTCGCGAGGTTGTCAATGAGGAACTCGGCAACTTAAACAAAGTACATTTAATTGATCCTCTTGACTATGAACCTTTTGCAAATTTAATGTCACGTTCAACGCTTATTCTTACGGATTCCGGCGGCGTACAAGAAGAAGCTCCGGCGCTTGGCAAACCTGTGCTTGTTCTTAGAGACACAACAGAAAGACCTGAAGCAGTTGAGGCCGGAACTGTCAAACTGATTGGCACAGATAAGGACAAAATTTTTAATGAAACAAAATTATTATTAACAGATAAACGTGAGTATAATAAAATGGCGGCAGCTTACAATCCATATGGTGACGGAAAAGCAGCTTCGCGCATAATTTCAGCACTCCTTTGGCATTATAATTTAAGTAATATTAAGCCAAATGAGTTTGTTAATTAATTATAAAAATTTTGATCTTTTTAATCCGTAAATTAATTTCGATATCCACACTGCAGTTTATATGGTGATATCTTTTTAAAGGCTATCACTATATTGACTTTTGCAATTTTTTTTGTTAAAATGAGTTTTTATCAAGTAACATGGGGTGTAAAAGTTTTTATCTTCTTATCGACTCGCCCGACACCTCAATATAAACATAAGGAGTGAAGGCGTTAATGTTTAACCCTGTTCGCGTTGGCAAAAGGAAAAGATACAGCTACGCAAGAATCAAGGAAGTTATGGAGATGCCGCACCTTCTCGACATTCAGCGAAATTCTTACAAGTGGTTTTTGGAAAAGGGACTCGCTGAAATTTTGAAGGATATTTCGCCGATTACTGATTTTACTGGTAATTTGGAATTGTTTTTTAAAGATTTTACGCTGGGTGAGCCGAAGTACAGTCTTGACGAGTGTAAAGAACGTGATGTGACTTATGCGGCGCCAATTAGAGTTAATGTTCAGCTTGTAAATCACGAAATGGGTGATGAAGTCAAAGAACAGGAAGTCTTTATGGGCGATTTTCCACTTATGACAAATACCGGCACATTTATTATCAATGGCGCTGAACGTGTCATTGTAAGCCAGCTTGTCAGAAGTCCTGGTGCTTACTACGATAAAACCATTGATACTTCCGGTAAAGCGCTTTTCAATGCCACTGTCATTCCAAATCGCGGCGCTTGGATTGAGCTGGAAATGGACGCTACCGATTTAATTTCAGTCAGAATCGACAGAACTCGTAAAATGTCGGTGATTTATCTGCTTAGAGCACTTGGCTTTGAAGACGATGAGCAAATTAAAAAGCTTTTCGACTATGACAGACGAATTATTGATGCGATTGAGCAGGCTAAAGAAGGTGAAACTCGTGACTTAGCGCTGATTGAAATTTATAAGCGTTTGAGACCAGGTGAACCTGCTACTGCTGAGAGTGCTTATCAATTAATTCACTCGATGTTCTTTGACGGCAAGCGTTATGACTTGGCTTCAGTTGGACGTTATAAAATTACAAAAAAACTCGGCTGGAAAAGCAGAGTTAGAGGTAAAGTCCTCGCCGAATCTATCGTTGACAGGTCCACCGGTGAAATTTTAATCAATGCCGGTACTCTTGTGACTGATGAAATTCTTAACAAAATTGATGACTCTCGTGAAGCTGAAATTTTTGACTTGGTTGAAGATGAACTTCATGGCGGTTATTCTGAGCCGATAAAAATTAAAATCCGCAATGCTGAATTTGGAATGCGAAATGAGAGTGCCGAAAATGCAATTCAAGGCGATGAAAACGTTATAACCATGCTTTGTGCTCCGACGCTTTCAATTAGCGATAATCGCACTATAAGTGTTGCAGATATCGTTGCCTCAATCAGCTATATGCTCAACCTCATTGACGGTATTGGCACAACTGATGATATCGATCATCTCGGCAACCGTCGTGTCAGAAGCGTTGGCGAACTCTTGCAAAATCAATATCGTATTGGTCTTGCACGTATGGAACGTGTTGTAAGAGAGAGAATGACCATTCAAGTCAGCGAAATCATTACTCCGCAGATTCTTATCAACATTCGTCCTGTTGTTGCTGCAATTAAGGAATTTTTCGGCAGCAGTCAGCTTTCACAGTTCATGGATCAACACAATCCTTTAAGTGAATTAACACATAAACGCCGTCTTAGCGCACTTGGTCCTGGTGGTCTCAGCCGTGAACGTGCCGGCTTTGAGGTTCGTGACGTTCACAACTCGCATTATGGCAGAATGTGTCCTATCGAAACGCCTGAAGGTCCAAATATCGGTTTAATTGGTTCATTGTCCAATTACGCTAAAGTCAACAGATTCGGATTTATGGAAACGCCTTATCGTAAAGTTTTAATTCGTAAATCTCAAGACGGAATTGGCGATAATAATTCTGTCATTAAACGCTACGTTTCTGATGAAGTCGAATATCTTACCGCTGATGCAGAAGAACAATTCGTTATAGCACAGGCAAATGAGCCGCTTGATGACAACGATTGGTTTGTTAATGAAAGAGTTACAGCACGCCGCAAAGAGGAGACAGTGTTAATCAGCCGCGATAAAGTCGATTATATGGACGTTAGTCCTAAGCAAGTCGTATCTATCGCTACTGCTATGATACCATTCCTTGAAAATGATGATGCTAACCGTGCTTTAATGGGTGCAAATATGCAGCGTCAAGCTGTACCGCTCCTTAAAACTCAAGCACCACTTGTAGGTACCGGCATGGAATTTAAAGCCGCCTGCGACTCCGGTGTTATGGTTCTTGCTCGTAATTCCGGTACGGTTGTAAGTCTTGCCGCTGATTATATCAAAATTCGCACAGCCGAAGGTAAAATTGACAATTACAAACTTCAAAAATTTGTACGCTCAAATCAAGGTACTTGTATCAATCAAATTCCTATAGTTGATATTGGCGAATTTGTCGAAAGCGGACAGCCTATCGCAGACGGTCCTGCCACAGATCACGGCGAATTAGCACTTGGCTACAATATCATTGTTGCCTACATGCCTTGGGAAGGTTACAACTACGAAGATGCTATTCTGCTCAATGAAAATCTGGTTAAACGTGATATTTATACTTCAATTCATATCGAAGAATACGAGTGTGAGGCACGCGATACCAAACTTGGTTCCGAAGAAATTACGCGCGACATTCCAAATGTTGGCGAAGATTCTTTAAAAGACCTTGATCAATTCGGCATTATTCGCATTGGCGCTGATGTTCGTCCAGGTGATATTCTTGTTGGTAAAGTTACTCCAAAAGGCGAAACGGAATTGACTGCAGAAGAAAGACTTCTTCGCGCAATTTTCGGCGAAAAAGCAAGAGAAGTTCGCGATTCTTCACTGCGTGTACCTCACGGTGAAGCCGGAAAGATTGTTGCCATTTCAGAATTTGATCGTGACACTAATGATGAGTTGTCGCCTGGCGTCAATCGTTTAGTTCGTGTCTATATCGCTCAAAAACGTAAAATTTCCGTTGGTGATAAGATGAGCGGTCGTCATGGTAATAAAGGCGTTGTCAGTCGCATTATGCGCCAGGAAGATATGCCGTTTTTGCCGGACGGTACGCCTGTTGACATCGTATTAAATCCACTTGGCGTTCCTTCTCGTATGAATATTGGACAGGTTTTAGAAGCACATTTAGGAATGGCAGCTCGCGAAATTGGTAAACAGATTCACGAACACATTGATTTAATTAAAAACTCAAAATTAAAAGAGCAAAACTCCGACGAGGAAGAAACTTTACAAGAAGTTCCTGCGGTTCCTAAAGTTGTTCAAAAACTCATGAAGTTTGGCTACAACTTTGAAAAAAACGGTATACCGACGCCTGATGTAGCTGGACTGCACATTTCAACGCCGGTATTTGACGGTGCAACCGAACAGGACGTCATAAATACTATGGTTGCTGCCGGAATGAATGAAAACGGCAAAACAATTCTTTACGACGGCAGAACAGGTGAACCGTTTGAAAATCCTGTTACGGTTGGCTGCGTTTATATGCTTAAATTACATCATCTCGTTGATGACAAAATTCATGCACGTTCTACAGGTCCTTATTCACTAGTTACGCAACAGCCGCTTGGCGGTAAAGCACAATTTGGCGGTCAACGATTCGGTGAGATGGAAGTTTGGGCGCTTGAAGCTTATGGTGCTTCTTATACCTTGCAGGAAATTTTGACAGTTAAATCCGATGATGTTGTAGGACGTGTCAAAGCCTACGAAGCAATCGTTAAGGGTGAAAATATTCCTGAACCTGGCGTGCCGGAATCGTTTAAAGTTTTAATCAAGGAATTACAGTCGATAGGTCTTGATATTAAGGTTCTTTCTGCAGACGCTAAGGAAATCATGATACAGGACGAAGAAGACGACGATGATGTTTCAATTCGTGCTAAAGCTGATAATCTCGGTCTTGATGTTGGAAATCTCGGTAAAGCTACTCCGCCACCATTGCCTGAAGAAGAAGTGGAAGAAACCGGCGAAATATTCAATGATTATGATGACGATAAGCAAGATGAGGATAACGAGGACTCTGACCAGATGACGGACGAACAAATTATTGCCGAAATTAAAAATATGGGCGATATTGGCGCAGTTGAAGACCTCGATACGCTTGATACAGATGTTGATTCTAATATTGATAACTTTGATGAAGCCGACGATTTTGACAGTTTAAGTTTTCCAAGCCTGAAAAACAAAAACGACAGTGATGTTTAATTAGGAGCGTGTATTTTATGCTTGATGTTAATATTTTTGATTCTATGCGTATTGGACTTGCTTCTGCAGAAAAAATTCGCGCTTGGAGTCATGGTGAAGTCAAAAAGCCGGAGACGATAAATTATCGCACACTTAAACCGGAGAGAGACGGTCTCTTTTGCGAACGCATTTTCGGTCCAACAAGAGATTGGGAATGTCATTGCGGAAAATATAAGCGTATTCGTTATAAAGGTATCGTTTGCGATCGTTGCGGCGTTGAAGTCACTCGCGCAAAAGTTCGCCGCGACAGAATGGGACATATCGAACTTGCTGCACCTGTCAGTCACATTTGGTATTTTAAAGGCATTCCTTCAAGGATGGGCTTAATTCTTGATGTGTCTCCAAGAAACCTTGAAAAAGTCCTTTACTTTGCTTCTTATATAGTTATTGATCCAGGTAATACTGATTTGCACAAGAAAGAAATTTTGAGCGAAGGCGACTATAGAGCGAAGCGCGAAAAATACGGTAATACTTTTAAAGTTGGTATGGGTGCTGAAGCTATTCAAGAACTTTTAGCCGAACTCGATCTTGACAAGATGAGCGAAGAACTTAGGAACGAGTTGAAGGAATCAAACGGCGGTCAAAAAAAGATAAGAGCTATCCGCAGACTTGAAGTAGTTGAAGCATTTAGAAAGAGCGGCAACAATCCTGCCTGGATGATTATGAATGTCATTCCGGTAATTCCGCCTGATTTGCGTCCAATGGTACAGCTTGACGGCGGCAGATTCGCTACGTCGGATTTAAACGATCTCTATCGTCGTGTTATAAATCGAAATAATCGCCTTCGTCGTCTTCTTGATTTAGGAGCGCCTGATATTATCGTTCGCAATGAAAAACGAATGTTGCAAGAAGCCGTTGATGCGCTGATTGATAACGGACGCAGAGGCAGACCTGTAACCGGTCCTGGTAATCGTCCGCTGAAATCTTTATCTGACATGCTCAAGGGAAAGCAAGGCAGATTCAGACAAAACCTTTTGGGTAAACGTGTTGACTATTCCGGTCGAAGTGTAATTGTTGTTGGTCCGGAATTAAAGTTACATCAATGCGGCTTGCCTAAAGAAATGGCTTTAGAACTCTTTAAACCATTCGTAATGAAAAAACTGGTATCTGACGGAGTTGTTGTCAATATCAAAGCGGCAAAACGAAAAGTTGAGAGAGCAACTCCAGAAGTTTGGGACGTTTTGGAAGAAGTCATAAAAGAGCACCCAGTTTTATTAAATCGTGCGCCAACACTGCATAGACTTGGAATACAAGCATTTGAGCCTGTTTTAACTGAAGGACGTGCTTTAAAATTGCACCCACTTGCTTGTACTGCTTACAATGCAGACTTTGACGGCGATCAAATGGCGATTCACCTTCCATTGTCCGCAGAAGCACAGGCAGAAGCAAGAGTGCTTATGTTGGCAGCTAATCATATTTTGGCACCAAAAGACGGTAAGCCAATCATAGTTCCAACGCAGGATATGGTTTTAGGCACTTATTATCTTACAATCATAAAGCCAAATGCAAAAGGTACCGGCAAAATTGTAACCGGTATTGCGGAAGCTATAATGGCATATCAACAACATGAAATTGATTTGCAGGCACTCATAAGCGTGAGAATTAGTCTTAACAGCTTGCCGAAGTCGATTTATAAAGCCGTGATGAGTAATTCAAATACACCTGGACTTATAATCCTGCCAAATAGAATGGATGAATCCGGTGATGTTGTCGAATCAAATTCAAGTGCTGAATTACGTATTAATAATCCGACATTGGCAACAGGATATTTACTTGTCAAAACCACCGTCGGCAGACTTATTTTCAATGAAATTTTGCCTACTGAAATGCAATATTATCACGTTGACGAAAGCGGTACTTGGAATCTCGGCATTTTAATGAACAAAAAAGAATTAGGAAAACTCGTAGCTAATTGTTATAAACTTGGCGCTACAAAGACTGCTGAAGTTATCGACAAGGTTAAAAATTTAGGCTATCATTATGCCTGCATTGCAGGAATGACTGTTGCAATTAGTGATGTTGAAGTTCCAACGGCAAAGAAGACTATAATTGACGAAACAAAATCTAAAGTTAATCGAGTTGAAAAACAATTCAGTCGCGGACTTATCACCGAAGGCGAACGTTACAAAATGGTCATTGACCTTTGGACGAAGGCGACAAATGACGTTGCGGACGCAATGATGGATAATATGGACGGTTTCAATCCGATATTTATGATGGCGGACAGCGGTGCACGCGGTAATAAACAGCAGATGAGACAACTTGCCGGTATGCGTGGTCTTATGGCCGATCCTTCAGGAAAGATTATTGACTTACCTATTACTGCAAACTTCCGCGAAGGCTTGAGCGTATCAGATTATTTTATATCTTCACACGGCGCTAGAAAAGGTCTTGCTGATACCGCATTAAGAACCGCCGACTCAGGTTATTTGACTCGTCGATTGGTTGATGTTGCTCAAGATGTCATTGTTCGCGAAGATGACTGCGATATATCTTCCGTTAATTTAATGCTGCTTAGAGCTAAAGTCGCCGAAGATACCTTTGACGCTCTGGAAATTCTCAATGATATGCTGCTTGGTCGTGTTGTTGCTGAAGATATTTTCGATACCCAAAATAATCTTATCGTCAGCAAAGATTCGATCCTTGACGAAGATGCGCTTACTCTTATAGGTTCGCATAATATCCCTTATATAATGATTCGCGGTACTTCATTTTCCACCGTCATGGTTAAGGAACAAATTATATTGGGTACTCATGAGGAGAATAAGAGAGCCGAAGAACGCGAAAATATCCACCGTGAACTGCGTGGCAAGGAATTGGTTCATGACGTTAATCTGACCAATAATTCTGAGACCGAAAATGTTGACACTGAAGAAGTAAATTCTGATTCAGAAATTCACGTTGCTCATTCTGCATTATATAAAGGCGATTTCTTAGATGATGACATGATTGATGCACTTCTAAACAGTGATGTTAGGGAAATTCGCGTACGTCACCACAATATTCGCGGTATAGAAGTTGAGGCTATTAAGGAAGGCAGCGGTATTATCGAATCCTTACAGGACAGAATTTTAGGCAGAGTGCTTGCTGAAGACATCATAGATCCTGAGACCGGTGAAAAGATAGCTGAGATTAACGAAACGATTGATGCCGAATTAGCTGATAAAATTGCCGCTGTTCGTAAAGTTGTTTCAATAAGGTCAGTTTTAACTTGTAAATCTCAATTTGGAGTTTGCATTAAATGTTACGGTCGTGATTTGGCTAATGGTTCGGAAGTTGAAGTCGGTGAAGCTGTAGGAATTATTGCGGCACAGTCGATTGGTGAGCCTGGTACACAGCTTACAATGCGTACTTTCCATACAGGCGGCGTTGCCGGTGAGGACATTACTCAAGGTCTGCCACGTGTTGAAGAACTCTTTGAGGCACGCAAGCCTAAACATAATGCAATTATTGCTGAAATTGAAGGCGTTATCACTAGAGAGGAATTTGAAAAAGCAGGCAACCGTCAAATTCGCTTGATTATAAATCCGCTGGACAACGGCACTGTTCGTGAATATGAAATTCCGTATGGTGCAAGGTTAGCTGTCCACGAAGGAAGTCACGTCAATCCTGGTGATAAACTTACTGAAGGCGCAATTAATCCTCATGACATATTACGAATTTGCGGTCTTAAAGAAACTCAACGCTATCTTGTTTATGAAGTTCAAAAAGTTTACAAGTCTCAAGGTGTTGAAATTAACGATAAACATATTGAAGTTATGGTACGTCAAATGCTGCACAAAGTTAAAATCGAAGAAAGCGGTACCACTGACTTTTTGCCGGGTGAATACGTTGACATCAACGCTTTTGAAGCTGCAAATACCAAAGCCATTGAGGAAGACGGCGAACCTGCAGTAGCCAAACCGATTTTGTTAGGTATTACTAAGGCGTCACTTGCTACTGATTCGTTCTTGTCCGCAGCATCATTCCAAGAGACGACAAGAGTTTTGACTGACGCTGCCATTAAAGGTAAGGTTGATCCGTTAATTGGACTCAAGGAAAATGTTATAATTGGCAAACTTATTCCAGCAGGAACAGGCATGCCGCGTTATCGTGATTTAGAAGTTGTCGAAGAATAATTAAACGTTATTAAATCGTAAAAATAAAAAAACAGGTAAACTTTCAATATTACCTGTTAATTTTTTTGTTTATCTTTAGATTTTCTACAATTCATAAAAGGCGAATACGCTCGTGTCAAATATTTATCATGTGAATTTTGATAATCGACATTAAAAATGAATCCTTGTTGACTTAGAATGTTAATTTTGATATATTATCAAAGTGAAATTTAATAATTTTTGGAAGATATAAAGTTTAAGATTGTGTTCAAGGTGCTATAAGTAAAAATTGAAAGGGAAATTTTATGAAACAAATTTTAGTGACAGGTGGCGCTGGATTTCTTGGCTCTCATCTTTGTGATAAGTTAGTAAACAGCGGCAATTATGTTGTTTGTCTTGATAATCTCTTTACCGGCGACAAGAAAAATATTCGTCATCTATTGCCAAATGAAAATTTTGAATTTATTCGACATGATATAACTCAACCAATTTATCTTGAAGCTGACCAAATATATAATTTAGCTTGTCCTGCAAGTCCTGTACATTATCAATTCAATCCGATTAAAACTTTAAAGACGAGCGTTTTAGGTGCTATCAATATGTTAGGTCTTGCTAAACGAACTAAGGCAAGAATTTTGCAAGCCAGCACTTCAGAAGTTTATGGAGATCCGAAAATTCATCCGCAGCCGGAGAGTTATTGGGGAAGCGTCAATCCTATTGGTATTCGTTCCTGTTATGATGAAGGCAAAAGAGCTGCTGAGACGCTTTTTTTTGACTATCACAGGCAAAACCATGTTGATATTCGAGTGATTAGGATTTTTAATACTTATGGTCCAAGAATGAATCCTGAAGATGGGCGAGTTGTTTCTAATTTCATTGTACAGGCGCTCAAAGGTGAAGATATTACAGTTTACGGCAATGGCACACAGACGAGAAGTTTTTGTTACGTTGACGATTTAATTGACGGAATTATAAAAATGATGAATACTGAAGATATAACCGGTCCGATAAATTTGGGAAACCCTGCAGAAATGACAGTTGCGGAACTTGCAAATAAAATAATTACTTTGACCGGTTCTAAGTCTAAAATTATTTATAAGCCGCTGCCAAGTGATGATCCTATCCAACGCCGTCCTGTAATTGATCTTGCAAAAGAAAAACTTCACTGGACACCTAAGATTCAACTAGATGAAGGATTATTTAAAACTATAGAATATTTTAAAAATGCCTTATTTTAATATTGAATTAATTAGGAGAGATTTTAATGAAAAAAATTTTAGCAGCAGATGGAATTTCTGAAAAAGGTATAGAATTATTACGTAGTGAATTTGAAGTAGATGTTCGCGACAAGCTGTCTGCAGAGGAACTTTTGGAGATTATAGGCGATTATGACGCGCTTATGGTTCGTTCTGCCTCAAAAGTTACCTCTGAAGTCATTGAACGTGCCGATAAACTTAAAATTATTGGTCGTGCCGGAGTCGGAGTTGACAATATCGACATAACGGCGGCAACTGACAAGGGCATTATAGTTATCAATTCTCCTGGTGGCAACACGATCGCTGCAACTGAGCACACAATGGCAATGATGCTTTCAATGTCTCGTAAAATTCCGATTGCTAATGAAACAATGCAGCGTGGTGAGTGGAACCGTAAAGAATATGTCGGCGTTGAACTTAAAGGCAAGACTTTAGGCGTAATTGGCTTAGGACGAATTGGCATGGGTGTTGCGAAGCGTGCCTTAGCATTTGAAATGCAAGTTATTGGTTATGATCCTTACGTCAACGAGGAACGCGCCAACGATTTAGGTATAAAAGTTGTCTCGCTTGAAGAACTTGTCAAAAATTCGGATTTCATTACAGTGCATATGCCATTGACGCCTGATACTAAAAATATGATTTCAATGCGCGAAATGAAGCAGATGAAAAACGGCGTAAGGTTAATTAATTGTGCACGCGGCGGAATTATTAACGAAGAAGATTTAGCGCAGGCTGTCAAAGAAGGAATAGTTGCAGGTGCCGCGATTGATGTTTTTGTTGAGGAACCGATTACTGCAAATCACCCGTTGATTGGTTTAAAAAATGTAGTATTGACGCCACATCTTGGTGCTTCAACAGTTGAAGCGCAAATTGGCGTATCTCTCGACGTTTCAAAAGGCATTCTGGCAGCGCTTAAAGGTGAACCTGTCACAACTGCCGTCAATATGGCTCCGGTATCTCAACAAGTAATGCAAGTAATTGCGCCTTATCTCACACTTGCTGAACGTCTTGGCTGCACAATTTGTTCACTTGCAGAAGGTGCTGTCAAAAAAATCGAGGTCACTTACAACGGACAAATCACGGAAGTCAATACCAGCTTGTTGACGACGGCTATAATCAAAGGCATGCTTAATCCTATACTTGAAAAAGAAGTCAATTATGTTAATGCACCGGCACTTGCAAAGGCTCGCGGAATTAAAATTACTGAAGTTAAAGAAAAGGAAGTTGCCGATTTTGCAAATTTAATTACGGTTAAGGCATTGGCAGGCGGCAAAACTTGTTCGGTTAAAGGTACGCTTTTCGGCAATGAAGGCCGTATCGTTGAAATTAATAAATTTAACGTTGACGTGGACCCTCATGCAAGAATTTTAATCTGCCCTCATATCAACAGACCTGGTGTAATTGGAACCGTCGGCACTTTTATGGGCAAGTACGGCATTAACATTTCGGCTATGGCAGTCGGCAGAACGGATATTAACGGCACAAATTTAATGGTGTTGACGATTGATAACGATATTCCTACTGATGTTTTTAATGAGTTCAAAGCACTTGATGTGATTTTTGACGCTAAATTAGTCAACTTTTATGCTGTCTGATTCTGAAAATGTATTTACAATTTGTAAAAAAGCCTCACTTGTTGAGGCATTTATTTTTATGGAGGTAAAGTCAAAATGCAAATTTCAATTTTTGAAAATATTATGACGCCAGGCGGTCACGAAGTTGAGTTTGACAGAATTATCGTTGAAGAATTTCAAAACTTAGGACATCAAGTAAATTTTTACGTACCGGAAAATTTTAAATTTCAATTCGATTATAAAGTACCGACTCAAAAACTCAATGGCGAAGCTGTCACTTATACAAATTCAAGAGGCATTAAAAAATTATTCGCTGCCGCAAAACGTGAAATAAATCGCCGGCGCTGGTATAATCAACTTTATGATAATCAATCCGATTTTGACGTACTTATTATTCCGACTTCAACTTATAGGTATTTGCGTTCGCTTAATCAAAGTGTATTGAAAAAAATTGACGTGCCGATGATTTTCATTTTGCATGGAATAAATCCGACTGAAGTTGACAAATTCTTCAATGAGGCAAATAAATTACTTCCTTACAAAAATATTAAGTTAGTTGTTTTAACTTTTAACGATAACATTTTTGGCCGTCGCCTTGATAATATCTTTCCAATCTATCCGCCAACTTACACACCGCGAGATATTTCTATCACAAATTGTGCAATGAATAATCCAAAATTAAATATAGGATTCTTTGGACAATATCGCCGCGAAAAGAAGCTGGAAGATTTACTTGACGTGTTTATTAAAGGAAGTTACACTCGTGAAGTCAAGTTGATTATACAAGGTTCAACAATGCACGCTGAAGACAGCGAAGATTTTGAACGAATTATTAAAAAATACAGCGGTCATAAAAATATTGAATTTATACACAAAGGATTAATTGGCGCTGAATGGCAGAAGGCAATTTTAAATGTTGACGCCTTATTGATGCCTTATTCTGCGCCGCGTTATAAGTATCATTGGGGCGGCATGCTCTTTACGGCGATTGGATTTAAAAAACCTGTGATTGCTAGTGATGATATGAATCCTGAAGTGTTTGAAAAATTTAAGATTGGCGAAACTTTTAAAAGTGGCAATTTAAGTGCTCTAAGTGATGTTCTGCAAAGATTTATTAACAATTTTGACATTAATTCTGAAAAGTATCTTAAAGAGTTGGCGGCGGCAAGTGAAGAATTTTCTCCGAAAAATTTTGCACTTCGACTTGAAAAGATAATCAAAAGCTAATGAGGTGACGCAATGAAACTTGACAGAAATTTTTATCGCCGCTCAGGATTAATTGTTGCTCGTGAACTGATTGGCAAAAAAATAATTTGCTGCACCGACGAAGGCACAACAGGCGGAATTATCATTGAGTCGGAGGCCTACATGGGAAAAAATGATGCGGCAGCTCATGCTTACAAAAATCGACGTACTCAACGAACCGAAGCCATATTTAACGACGGCGGATACGCTTATATTTATTTGATTTATGGAATGTATCTTTGCTTCAATGTCGTTGTTAATGTTAAAGATGTAGCGGAATGTGTTTTAATTCGTGCTTTGAAACCTACTGACGGAATTGATTTAATGAAACGCCGGCGCAATAAATCAGCAATTAAAGATTTATGCAGCGGACCAGGCAAATTGACTCAAGCACTTGGCATTACAAAAGCAGATTATAATATTGATTTGTGCGGTAATAAATTATTCATTGAGACGACAAACTTAATGCCGGAAATTGTGGCGACAAAACGAATTAATATTGACTATGCCGGTGAAGCTGCAAATTATCTTTGGCGTTTTCTTGCAACAAATATTTAATAAAAAAAATCTTCTGAAGCAATTTGTAATTTCTGCAACAGAAGTTTTTTTTATTTCCACTTATTTTTTTGAATTACTACAACAAATATGATAATCTTTGCAACTCTCAATAAAATTTTTCGCTGCTCCGACACAGCCGGCAAAGTGAATATGCAGATATGAAGCTAAGATATTTTCGCTGATAAATCCGGCAAAATATTTTGTATTATTACGCACTTTAACGCATTCAAACGCATTTTGTCCATTATTATTAACTTCACTGGAAAAATGAAATTCATGTGCATGAAATTTGTCACCACTACTGCCCAAAATACAATCGTTGACAAGAGATGCATCAACATAACCAACCATTTGCAATTTATCGTTCATCTTTGCACTATTGTCAATCACACCAACCATTTTAAAAGTTTTTCCGCTGAAGTCAGTTAAATCGTTCATCAAATACATGTAGCCGCCGCATTCGGCAAAGATTGGCAAACCGTTACTTGCCGCAATTTTTATTGACTCGCGCATTGAAATATTTTTTTCAAGTTGAGCTGCAAACATTTCAGGAAAACCGCCGCCAATTATGAGACCGTCAACATTTGGCAACTTTTCATCATGCCGGCACCAAAATTTTCAAGCACTCTTAAACTTTCCGGATAATAAAAATTAAATGCCTCATCTTTAGCAATGCCAATACGCAGTTTGAAATTTGGAATTTTCAATACGGAATGGTTTTGAAATTTTAAATCATCAGTATCGTTTGCAATTCTGATTAGTTCATCAATATCAACTTGCGAACTTACGGCTTTTTCAATATTTTTGATTAGCTCCGCCGTTTCATTTTCATACGTCGGCAAAAGTCCTAAATGTCTTTCCGGTGTTACAAGATTGTTATCACGTTTAATTGCGCCGAAACACTTTATATTAAATTTATTAAGTGCATTTTCTATCATTTGCCTATGATTATCAGAACCGATCCGATTCAAAATTACTCCGGCGAGATTTATATTTTTGTCATATTCGCGAAAACCTAGTGCAATAGCTGCAGCGGAAGCACCTATACTCTTAGCGTCGATAACCAAAATAACCGGTATTTTTAAGAGTTTTGCAATTTCGGCTGTTGAACTGATTCCATTTTTACCGCCGTCATAAAGACCCATGACGCCTTCAATTATAGCAATATCAACATCTTTAGAAGTATAAGCAAAAATTTCCTGCAACTTATCTTCAGGCACAAGCCAAGTATCTAAATTATGAGCAGGACGATCTGTCGCTAATGAATGATAACTTGTATCTATATAATCAGGTCCGATTTTATAAGATTGTACTTTTAATCCGCGACTTCTAAGAGCCGTCAATATTCCTGTAACAATCGTGGTTTTGCCGCTGCCACTCTGTGTTGCCGATATAACCAATCTTGGAATTTTTTTTTGCATAAAACACCTCATAAAAATTATTTAAAAAAAAGAAACTTTAACAAGTATGATAACATGTTAAAGTTTAAAATGACACAGTACAACAAATTTATTGATTTTTATTAATTCGCGAATGTGATTTTAAATCCGTATTGGAAGGACTGCTCTTATTGAGATTTTCAATCGTCGTTAAGTCATAAGAATCCCAGTCATCTGCAGTTACAAAATTATTCGTTGATTCATCGTCAATAATCGAATTAATATCGCCAATATCAAAATCATCAGCCACAATGTCATCAGTAAAGATTTCAGCAACATCAAATTCGTTAAACCTTTCTGTATAACTCTTGGCAACAGGTTCCGGCTTAGTCGATTGCCTTTGTTGAGTTGAAACGTCGTATGAGAATTTTTGTCCGCCAATTTCAACGTAACTTGTAATGTCATAATCGTAATAAGTTGTGTCAGAATCAGCGCCTGTGCCTTTTTGACTGTTATAGCCTTCGGAAACTTCAGCAGTAGTAGTGAAAGCCTCAAGACCTGCAATTTCGATTGTACCTAAATTATTTTTCTTTTTCTTAATTGTGAGTTTGTAATTAGTTGCGCTGTTTCTTTGAGCAGTAACCGTTAAACCGCTTGCAAGAGTCAATGTATCATCTTTTTTGAAATTGGCAACCTTATCATCACCGCTTGTGTAAATTATCGTTGCTTTAACATGCGTGTCGGAAAGCGTGATAACATCATTGCCTGCACCTGCATTAAAAATATCCGTATCAGAACCGCCATAGAAACTATCGTTACCGTTGCCGCCAATCAAAGT
>CAJOHI010000017.1 GCA_905234365.1 uncultured Selenomonadaceae bacterium
GCATTTTGTAAATTCTTTTGCTAAAATACGCTTGAAGATGAGCAGGGGTAAAAGCCGCCTTCTTCGTAAGATATATGGTTGGGGCATCGACCATTGCAGTAGACATCGTAAGACCTTATTTTTAAGGCGAATGTCGATGATAGCAGAATCCGCCGGCTTTAGCCGTGGGGAGTATGTCAATGTCGATGAAGATTATGACGATATCAATAACATAATTCTCAATGTAGGCACCGGCAATGATGTCATTCGTCAATATAAATACTCAGACAAAGTTAAACTTATCACCGGTGATATTAACAGCGTCGAAATTGACGGCAATGATGTAATTTTGTATACAAATGACGGCAGTGTAAAAGTCAGAAATCGTAAAGGTGGCTTAATCACAACTGTCGACAGCAGCGGCAATGAAACTACCAAATCATATGGTCAATCTGAAAGTTATACTACACTTTCGTCGAATTTAACCGTTGACGGAACGAAGATGACAGCAAATTCAAGTTTTAGTGGTTCAATTTGGCTTGACGGCTGGGATATTTTCAACAATCGCACAGTTTACGGCAACAGTGATATTGTCGAAATTGACGCAACGGCTACAACTCGTGATAATGTAATTCTTGCCGGCAACAGTCAAGATAATGTCATTCGTGCAGGCAGCGGCGATACTCAGCTTTGGGGTGGCTTTTCCGGTAATGATACGCTTTTCGGCGGAGCGGATGACGATATTTTCTGGTATGGCAAGAATGGCGGCAATGACGTTATCAGAAACTTTACCGATGATGATATGGTCATGCTCTACGATATTAATTTGAGTGACATTTCTTCAGTTACGGATAGTAATAATCAAATGAAATTGAATTTTTCTGACGGCGGTTCTCTGACAATTAATTATAGCGGAAATGAATCAGAATTTCAATTCGCTAATGGTTCAAAATACGAGTATAACCATAATTCAAAAAGCTGGCAGCGTGACGATTGAAAAAATTTATAAAAACTCCTGACACTAAAAATTAAACTAAAAAACCACCCTTAATGTGTAATTAAACGCATTAGAGATGGTTTTTTTATTTAAATGATGATGAAAATTAATCTATATTATTTACTATTAGAGTCAGTTTCACCATTGATGACTTTTACAATTTCATGAAAAGCTTCTTCATTTCTTGCACCGTGAATTGAAAGTACAAGACTTTTACCAGGCATAATTTCAAGATTAACAAGACTTAAAATGCTGTCCGTTGTTCCGACTTTTTTTCCGCTGATAAGGCGAACAAAACAGCCGGTATCTTCTGCAATCTTAACGATGTGAGCACATTCCCTGAAACCGAGAATACCTTTAGCGACCAAGATGAATGAAACAACTGCGCCAAATTTTTCAAGTTCGTTATCTTCTCGCACAATGTCATAATTTCTATTATTAATAACTTTATATGCAAATGCCATTTTAAATTCCTTCTTTCTTTGAGAAATTGCCTTTTTATTTGTGAAACTTTCGGCAAATTCCTTGATAGTGCCAATTTTACTTCTAATCTTCATTTGCAGCGCCATCTTCGATATTATAGCGTTGACTTCCCTGTCGACGCTGCAATAATAACATGATTTTTTGACATTTGCAACAGGCAATCATTATTGTTTAACTTCAAAATGATTCGTGTTTTGTCCGAATTTGATATTATTTATGTACACAAACATGAATTATAAATGAACGTTTAACGTAATTTGTTGTTTTTATGAAATGCCTGTGAAAAGAGATTAAACATTTATTGACATTTTCGCCTGTCTTGCTATAAAATTAGGCGGCGAGGTGATAAATTAAAATGTCGAAAAAAATTTTAGAAACGCCATATGGAACGCAGGATTTTTTGCCGAGAGAAGCAGCGATTAAGAGAGTTATTGAGCAAAAAGTTTTTAAAATCTTTAAAAGGTACGGTTACGAGGAAGTTGTAACACCGACGATTGAATATTTAGAGACGTTGACGATGGGAAGTTCACGAACAATCGAAGAACATTTATTTAAAATGTTTGACCGCAGTAACCGAACTTTAGCGTTACATCACGAAATGACAACGCCGATAGCCAGATTAGTTTCAAGTCGTTTAAAGGATTCGTCAATGCCGTTGAAATTGTCATATAATACTAATGTTTTCAGATACGAACAGACTTTACCGGGCAGACAATGTGAATTTTATCAAGCAGGTGTTGAACTTTTAGGTTCTTCTTCGACTTGTGCCGACGCTGAAATTATTGCACTTGCCGTTGAGTGTTTGCAATCCGCCGGACTTAACGATTTTGAACTTTGTCTTGGTCAAGTTGAATTTGCCAGCGGAATCATGGAGCAAAACAATCTTGACGTTGAAACAAAAGAATTTTTAAAAACTGCTATTGAACATCATGACATAGTTGCATTGGAAAAAAGAGTCGATGAACTGCAGCTTTCAAAGACCACAGCGGATTCATTAAAACAAATTCCATATTTACACGGCGGCAAAGAAATTATTAACAAAGCTCATAATTTTGCGTTGAATGAGAGAAGCCGCCGAGCATTAGATAATTTATCTGAGATTTACAGGCTGTTGGAAGTTTACAACGTTGCAGATAAAATTGTTTTTGATTTAGGTCTTATTCGTGATTTTAGTTATTATACCGGAATGGTTTTTGAGGCTTATGCGCCAAATTTAGGCTACTCACTCGCCGGCGGCGGCAGATACGATCACATGTTAAAAGACTTCGGTTTAGCTTGTCCTGCAACTGGTTTTGCACTTGGCATTGAGCGAATCATGCTCGCAAGAAAGCGTCAAGGCATTGTTGAGGATTATAGAGTTCGCGATATTTACATTGGATACGATGCGGCAAATGTCAACGAAGCAATCAAAGACGCTCAACGACTGCGTAGCGAAGGTAAAGTTATTGAATTGGCGTTAATGCCTCAAAGTGAAGACGAAGCAAGGCAGTCGCAGCATGATAAAGGTTACAACGAATTAATTTACTTGTCTAATTAAGACGTGTAATAAATTTATATTAATCAGATACGGTGGTGAATAAATGATAAATTCGATTTTCAAGAGAGTTAAACAATTTTATCGAGCGATTAGTGCTAAATTGACGGTTGATGATGATAAGTACATTTCAACGCATTTGTCACCTCAAGAGCAAAAATTATTTTTCGCTATGAGCATTGTAGATCAATATCACTCATTAAATGTCGCATACACTCTTGAGCGTTTTGCCATTGAAGACAAACAAGGCATTGATCGTGAATTTTTAATTCGCTGTGCGCTTTTACATGATATTGGCAGAGTTAAAGGCGATATGTCAACCTTAGGAAAAATTTTTACGGTGCTTGTGACTGTCTTACTTCCGAAATTTGCAGATAAACTTGAACTCAATGGAAATCATATGATTTATATTTATCGACACCATGCAGAAATTGGCGCAAAAAAATTGCAAGATATTGGACTTTACAAGGAAGCAAAAATTATTGCTCGGCACCATTCGCCGCCTAATGATGATGATCCGCGTGAATTAAAATTGCTGCGTATTGCCGACGATAAAAATTAATGACAAATGAGGAATTTTTAAAAATGATTAATGAACCATATATTACTATCGCATTGCCAAAAGGCAAATTATTTGGACTCTCAACAGAACTTTTAAAAAAAATCGGCTGGACGGCTGAAAATTTAACCGAGAAATCCAGAAAACTCGTTATCACAAATGAAGAAAAGCGGCTGAATTTTATTATAACAAAGACGGCTGACGTTCCAACTTATGTTGAATACGGCGCAGCGGATATTGGAATCATCGGCAAAGATGTTATCGCTGAGTCCGGCAAAGATGTCTACGAATTATTAGATTTAGGCTTTGGCAAATGTCATTTGATGATGGCGGTACCGAAAGATAAAAAACGTCCGAATTTGCAAGATTATGCACATACAAGAGTTGTTACAAAATTTCCGCATATAGCAGAACAATTTTTTACTTCTCAAGGCATGCAGATGGAATATATTAAACTCAACGGCTCGATTGAACTCGGTCCAATAATCGGCTTGTCAGAAAGCATTGTTGATATTGTTGAAACCGGCACAACACTTAGAGAAAACAATTTGGAAGAAATCGTCAACATTATGGACGCAACGGCAAGATTGATTGTCAATCCTGTCAGTTTTAAGTTAAAATTTGAGCGTATCAATGCAATGGTTACTGAACTCAAAAAGATTTTGCAAAGTAAATATAAAATGGCTTAATTCAAATATTATTGAGGTGGTTTAGTTGAAGATAATTAATTCTGCTGAAATTGGCTTTGATGAGGTTAAACGGTTGCTAACGAAAAAATCCTTTGACGAAGTTGAATTATCGCCTAAAATTCGCGAGGTAAATAAAAAAATCTTTGGTGCTGATTTAACGGCGATTGAGATTGTCAGAAAAATTGTCAACGAAGTTAGAATCAAAGGTGATTCTGCTGTTGCTGAGTATACTAAAAAGATTGACGGCGTTGATTTAAATTCCGATAATCTAATTGTTACGCAGACTGAATTTGATGATGCTGAAAAAAATGTTGATTCTAAAGTTGTTGACTCTCTAAAAATTGCGGCTGAAAATATTAAGAAATTTCATCAAGAACAGTTGCCAAAGTCTTGGATAACTTATCGCGAAAAAGGTTCGATACTTGGACAGGCAATTATTCCGCTTGACAAAGTTGGAATTTATGTTCCTGGTGGCACTGCAGCTTATCCGTCAAGTGTTTTAATGAATGCGATACCTGCAAAAGTCGCTGGTGTCAAGGAAATTATTATGACTTCACCGACGAAGACAGGCAAGCTCAATCCTTATGTTTTAATCGCCGCTAAATTGGCAGGTGTCGACAAGATTTATAAAATTGGCGGCGCACAGGCGATTGCCGCGTTGGCTTTCGGTACGGAAACAATTCCACGTGTTGATAAAATTACAGGTCCAGGCAATATTTTTGTCACACTTGCCAAGAAAGAAGTTTACGGACATTGTGATATTGACATGCTTGCCGGTCCAAGTGAAATTTTGATTATCGCTGATGAGACGGCGAATCCGATTTACACGGCAGCAGATATGCTGAGTCAGGCAGAACATGATCCGTTAGCTTGCAGCATTGTAATAACAACTGATTTAAATATTGCTGAACAAGTCGCCGCTGAAGTTGCAAAGCAGCTTGAAAAATTGCCGCGACGTGAGATTGCCGCTGCGTCGATTGAGCGCAATGGTTTAATTATTGTTGCCAAAAATCTTGATGAAGCTATCGACTTTGCAAATATTTCAGCGCCGGAACATTTGGAACTTTTAATTAATGAACCTTTTAATACGCTGCCGAAAATCAGACACGCAGGCGCAGTATTTCTCGGACATTATTCACCGGAACCGCTTGGCGATTATTTAGCCGGTCCTAATCACGTCTTGCCAACCGGCGGCACAGCAAATTTTTATTCTGTCCTCAATGTCGAAACTTTTTTGAGGCGCATGAGTTTGATTTCCTATACGCAACCTGCACTTCTCAACGCTGCGGAAGATATTAAACGCCTTGCAAATGCTGAAGGTCTCGACGCTCATGCTGCTGCTATTTCAATCAGAGAGTGAAAGAAGAAATTTTTTATGGACGAAGATTTAAAAATTAAAACCCAATGCTTTCAAGGGATGAATGAGGTCGACAATGAGCAGACGCAATAAAAAAGCGCAGCGATTATCTATTGAAACGCTGCTTACAAGTATTGAAAAAAAATATATGACTCGCGAAAAGATGTATAACAGAATTTTACACAACCGTGAAAGTTTTGATTCATCTGTAATTGATATAGTCGGACGAATGGATATTGTTGATTCGGTCCGGCAAAATGTAAGAACGTCGCTGCAATTCGGCGATTATAAACGTGCCGCCTGGTATTTACAGTTATTGCTGCGACTTTGTGAAAAATATTTTGATTGACTTAAAATTCGTAATTAAATCTGTAGCCATGATCTAATGGTCCGCTGCCGTGACCTAAATTCAATCCGGAAGACAAAGCACCTTCCAAATAATTTTTAGCTTTATGAATAGCCTCATCAAGAGGCATTTTTTTTGCAAGATTTGAAGCAATCGCTGAGGAAAGTGTACAGCCGGTGCCGTGAGTATTTTCTGTGATTATTCGTTCGCCGTAAAACCATTTAAAGCCTTCATTATAGCAAAGTAAGTCCAATGAAACACTATGAAAATGACCACCTTTAGCAAGCACCGGACTTCCGTATTTGTCGAAAATTTTTTTTGCTGATTCTTCCATGTCAGATTTGTTATTTATATTTTCTGCCGGTTGATTAGTCAATACTGCAAGTTCAAAAATGTTTGGCGTAATTACTGTTGCCATAGGAAATAAATTTGCACTTAACTTTTCAATAGCTTCGTCGCTGATTAATTTTGCACCGCTCGTTGCAACCATTACCGGATCTACAACAATGTTTCGCGCCTTGTAAAATTTAAGTCTATCTGCAATTACTTCAATTAATGCCGAATTTGAAACCATTCCGATTTTAACTGCATCAGGAAATATATCAGTAAATACTGCGTCAATTTGTGCGGCTAAAAATTCCGGCGTCGAATCCATAACCGCTGTTACTCCTTGCGTATTTTGCGCCGTCAATGCTGTAATTGCTGACATTCCATAGACGCCATTTGCCAACATTGTCTTTAAATCCGCTTGAATACCTGCACCGCCGCTTGAATCGCTGCCGGCAATCGTCAAAACTGTATTTAATATCTTATCCATTAATTACAATACCTCATTAATTTTTCATTCGCGTTTATCTTTCCAAGTCGATTTGTTGACTTGCCTTGCACGGCCTATTGCCAAATTATTTTCCGGTACATCTTGAGTTATCGTTGAGCCAGCGGCAGTATAAGCATTGCTGCCAATTTTGACCGGCGCAACTAAACTCGTATTGCAGCCAATAAAAACATTATCACCAATCGTCGTTCTGTGTTTCTTCTTGCCGTCGTAATTGCAAGTAACCGTTCCACAACCGATGTTGACATTTTCACCGACATCACTATCACCAATGTATTGAAGGTGTGGTAATTTTGTACCTTCGCCGATGGTAGAATTTTTGACTTCGACGAAATTGCCAATCTTGACTTTTTTGCTGATTTTCGTTCCAGGTCTCAAATGAACGTAAGGACCAATTACAACGTCGTCGTCAACTTCACATTCGTGAGCGTAGACGAATTGCATGATAACATTATTGCCAATTTTAGTATCTTGCAAGCGGCAATTTGGACCTATCGAACAATTTTCGCCAATTACAGTTCCGTTTTCAATGTAAGTGAACGGCAAAATGGTTGAATCGCGTCCAATTTCAACATCTGAATCAATAAAAGTTGAATCCGGATCTAAAATCGTTACTCCGCTGTCCATGAGTTCAAAATTTTTGCGTTGTCTTAAAATTCTCTCGGCTAAGGCAAGTTGTTGACGTGAATTAATACCTAAAATCTGCGTAAAATCGTTTGAGATCATCGCATTGATAATCAGACCTTTATCGCGAATAATTCCTAAAACGTCCGTTAAATAATATTCGCCTTGAGCGTTGTCGTTAGTGACTTTATCAAGCGCTTCAAATAAAGTTTTGATGTCGAAGCAGTAAATACCGGCATTTACTTCATGAATTTGCAATTCCTCCGGCGAAGCGTCTTTATGCTCAACAATTTTGTCAACGGTTCCACTCTGGTTGCGAACGATTCGACCGTAGCCGGTAGCGTCAGGCATAATTGCAGTTAAAACCGTTGCCGTTGCCTTTGACTGTTCATGACTCTCAATAAATTTCGTCAGCAAATCCGAAGTGACAAGCGGCGTATCTCCGCAAAGAATCATCACAATTCCGTCAGCATTTGCGATTTTATCTTTTGCCATTTTGACAGCATGACCTGTGCCGAGTTGTTCAGCTTGCAGTGCAAATTCAACTCCGGTTATAGATTTTTCGACTTCTTCAGCACCGGAACCAATCACGACAATTTCACGTTCGGAGCCTGCGCCTTTTGCTGCGTTTATGACATGTTCTAACATAGGTTTTCCGCAAACTTTATGCAGAACTTTAGGCAATGCGGATTTCATTCTTGTGCCTTTACCTGCTGCCAATATTATTGTGGTTACTTTCATTTAAAAATCATTCTCCTTTGTTAAGTTCAATTTATTTTGTCGGCTTTAAAATGCCTGTTTGATACGCTGTCAAAAGACTTTGCAAGTCGGCGATTTCTTCTTTAATTTTGCTTCCCAAATCAGTATCGCCAATCGTCGTTCGATAATTTTGCAATTCAATCGTATTGGAAACGGATTCAATATCGCGATTTTCTTTAAGTGCAGTTCGAACGTCAGCAATTTTTTGATGCTGCAATAATCTCAATCCGCGTGAATTTGAAATTAACGTATAACCGGAAATACCAGTTTTTTTGTGATAAGTTTTATTAAAACCGCCGTCAATAACAAGTGCCTTTCCTTTACCCTTAACCGGATTTTCACCTTTGCGAACTTGAACGGGAACATGTCCGTTGATTATATGTCCTTTGTCGGCGTCAAGTTCAAATTCTTTCATAATTTTAACGCAAATTTCTTCTTTGTCAATCAATTTAAAATACGGATCCGATTCTTCAATCCACGTTGACTCGTCATCAATGAAAGTTCGTTCAAAAGTTTTCATCTCTCTGCCTGCTGTCGGTGAAATTCTGCCGCACCATAAAAAATACATAAAATCTAAACCGTAATTTTCACGATTTAAATAAGCTTGTCTTGCTCTCATTTCGGCATAATCAAAATAGGCTCGTCCGCTGAAAATCTTATCGTCAAATTTAACTTCTCTAAATTCGCCGTTTTCATTCATCAATACGCAGGCATGAAACAATAAATTACCATTGAAGCGATTATAAATATTGCCTTTCTTGTATAAATAATCAACATGACGCTGTAGAAGTACACTTTCCTGAAAATATTGTTTTAAATCTGAAATTATTTGAGCTTCATCAATCGTCAATTTATATGGATTTTTTGACTCTTTGTCAATAGTTGGAAATTGATCCGTATTCAATGGAAATTTTTTGCCGTTAATTTCAATTTCATTCTTTGCAAAATCAATTTTGTCGAGAAGCAGACGATTATCCATTAAAAAATCCGCATTTCTTTTGATTAATTGTCCTTCAAGTTTAAACATTATAATTGTAATGGCTTTTTCAAGTGCTTTGAGCGGCTGTGCATCAGGATAAATATTTGAGGCAAAAATTGACAGCGGTCTAAGGCTAATTCCATAGCCACGCTCTAAAACGTCAGTATTGCCGTAATGAAGGCTGTTGCGAATTACTCCGGCAATGCAAACTTCTGAACCAAGCGCCGCACCAATCCAAAGCATGTCATGATTACCCCATTGAATATCAACTGAACGCTGCTGCATGAGAAGATTTAATATTGAATCAGGTCGGCTGCCTCTATCGAAGAAGTCACCGACGAAATGCAAATGAGCCACTGCCAAATGTTTAATCAGCACTGTAAACGCCTTTATAAAATCAGCACCGCTGTCTATATCAACTATCGTTTTTAAAAGTGCTCTGTGGTATACAAATTGTGCTTCGTCAGTCTCAGGTCTTGTGGTCATAAGTTCCACTATTGCCGATTCATAGCGATGAGGTATACAACTTCTGACTCTTGTAGCTGAATATTTGTATGACATGAACTTCGATAATTCCAAAAGCTGCGAAATTGTTTTCAAAAACCATTCAGATGTATTTAAATTTTTTTCTGACATTTGTTCCAATTTTTCTTTTGGATAGTAAATCAGCGTGCAAAATTCAGCGCGTTCTGCATTAGTCATACGCAGACCAAATACATGATCCACTTTTTCACGAATGACGCCCGAACAATTATTGATTATATGGAAAAAGGCATCATATTCACCGTGAATATCGCTCATAAAGTGTTCAGTACCTTTCGGCAGCGCTAATTGAGATTGTAAATTTATAATCTTTTCGTAAATCGCCTCTTTACTTGGATATTTTTCCGCCATGAGTCGAAGCAGTTTATGTGAAATTTCGGATTTTTTCATTTCCATTATGTCTTCACCTGCTAATAAAAATACTATAAAATAAAATTCTGTTCACATCAAAATTATAATTAAGCATTACGAATTAAAAAAGCTGCCGCCCAAATCTCAAGTGACAGCTTTTAATTTTAGAATTGATAAAATTTTATTTCAACGTTACGAGATTTTTACCGGTCATTTCACTTGGAATTTCCATTCCAGCCATTGTGAGAAGTGTAGGAGCAACGTCGCAAAGTGCACCTTCGTTGACCTCTTTTACTCTGTCAGAAACAACGATAATCGGAACAGGATTTGTAGTATGAGCAGTGAACGGCTCTTTAAGTTCGTAATCGTACATCTTGTCAGCATTACCATGATCCGCAATAATTACAACTTCGCCGCCGACTTTCTTCATGCACTCAACGAAGATACCAACGCAAACATCAACCGTCTCAACAGCTTTAACAGCAGCTTTCATAACTCCGGTATGACCGACCATATCGCCGTTAGCGTAGTTGAGAATGATAAAATCATATTTTTCAGAAAGAATTGCCTTAACGACTTCATAAGTAACAGTTGGAGCGCTCATTTCCGGCTTTAAGTCATAAGTTGCAACTTTTGGTGAAGGAACAAGGCAACGATCTTCGCCTTGATAAGGTTCCTCAACGCCGCCATTAAAGAAGAATGTAACGTGAGCATATTTTTCAGTTTCAGCGATTCTAAGCTGCGTTAAGCCTGCTTTGCTGATTGTTTCGCCCATACCATTGACGACACTTTCCGGCGGATAAGCAACTTCAACGTTAAGACCTTCCTCATATTGCGTCATAGTTGCAAATGGAATGCCAACGAGTTCTTCAACACGCTCAAAACCGTCAAAAGTCTTGTCCGTGAATGCGTGAGTAATTTCACGAGCACGATCTGGACGGAAGTTAAAGAAAATAATTCCGTCATCTTTCTTGACGCCTGGATAATCGCCAATAACAGCAGGAATTACAAATTCGTCAGTGACTTTGTTGGCATATGAAGCCTGGATAGCCTCAGCAGAAGTGGCGGCTTTGACACCTTCAGCCTTTGCGATTGCGTCATAACCTTTCTTTACGCGATCCCATCTCTTGTCACGATCCATTGGATAGTAACGACCGGCGATTGTTGCAATTTGTCCGCTGCCAATTTCTTTAATCTTTGCTTCAAGTGCTTCAAGATATTCACCAGCAGAAGAAGGTGGCACATCACGACCATCAAGGAAGCAATGAACGTAGACCTTTGCAATGCCTTTGTCTTTAGCAAATTTGAGCAACGCATAGAGATGTTCACTGTGACTGTGAACGCCGCCTGGTGAAAGAAGTCCGAATAAATGCAAAGCACCGCCGCTTGATTTAACTTTATCTGCAACATGATTTAATGCAGGATTTTTAAAAAATTCGCCTTCACGGATTGCCTTTGTAATTTTTGTGAGTGGCTGATAAATGACGCGACCGGCGCCAATATTCATATGACCAACTTCAGAATTGCCCATTTGACCGTCAGGAAGTCCGACATATTCGCCGGAAGCCTGTAATTGAGAATGTGGATAGTCAGCCGTCAATTTGTCAAGAATTGGAGTATTGCCAACTTGAATTGCGTTGTATTTATCTTTCGGATCGCCAATTCCCCAGCCATCCATGATAATCAAACAAATTGGTGCATGTTTAATTTTTGCCATACGGTTAATCTCTCCTTTTAATTAAGTAATAAACCGCCAACCTTACAACTAATCAGCCAAGATTGGCGGCTTAAATTACTAAGTCAATTTATCGTGCTATTTCAAAAGGACAGCGACAACCATTGCGGCTATACCGATTATAACGGTAAGATTAGTTGTGCGGAAATAATTACCAAGATTATTTAAATCGGTTCTTAAATTTCGCATATCTTCTCGCATTTCTCTCATGTCAGCATCTTGTCTTTTACGTTCTGCTCTACTTTCGTCAATAAACATATCCAACTTAGTCGTTACATTACTAATTTGCTGTTCAAGAGTGATAAATTTCGTTTCGAGAGTTTCAACTCTTGCCTCAACATCAGCCATAACAGTTGCCACCACCTTTCAATTAAAATTTCTTGTTTTGATTAGATTAGAAGTTGACGATTGCGCTAAAGTCAGCAGATTTCAGTGAAGCACCACCGACAAGTGCGCCATCAACGTTAGGTTGTTTCATAAGGTCTTTGATTGTTGCAGGTTTTACGCTGCCGCCATATTGAATGCGGATTGCATCAGCAGCCTCTTGATTGAATTTCTTTGCAACAGCTTCGCGGATAGCCTTGCAGACTTCTTCAGCCTGTTCAAATGTTGCAGTCTTGCCAGTGCCGATTGCCCAAATTGGCTCATAAGCAATGACGAGTTTTTTAACTTCATCAGCCGTGAAACCTTCAAGAGCTGCATTAATTTGCTTGACAACATGATCAATATAGGTATTAGCTTCACGAATCTCAAGAGGTTCACCGCAGCAGATTATTGGCGTAATACCTGCGTTGAAAGCTGCTTTTGCTCTCTTGTTGACGCCTTCATCAGTTTCGCCGAAGTAGTCGCGGCGCTCGCTGTGACCAAGAATTACATAGTCAACATTGATTTCGTTGAGCATTTCAGTTGAAATTTCGCCGGTAAATGCGCCGGATTTTTCCCAATGAACATTTTGTGCAGCAACATGAATGTTAGTACCCTTGACAGCTTGAGCAACAGCGGCAAGTGCAGTAGCAGCAGGTGCTACAACGACGCGGCAATTTGCATTTGCAACGAGCGGAATAAGTTCTTCAGCAAGAGTTACACCTGCTTTAATTGTGTTGTTCATCTTCCAGTTGCCGGCGATAATTGGCACTCTGCCGATACCGTCGATTGCATCAATACCTGGCAGGACTTTGCCTTCAAGGTATTCAAGAGTTGCACCGCCACCGGTAGAAATATGGCTAATCTTATCAGAAAGACCAGTTTTCTTGAGAGCTGCGATTGAATCGCCACCGCCAACGATTGATTTTGCGCCTTTTTCAGTTGCCGCTGCAACAGCTTTTGCAACTTCGAGAGTACCGGTTGCGAATGCGTCAAACTCAAATACGCCAACTGGACCATTCCAAATGATTGTCTTTGCACCTTCGAGAGCCTTAACATACTCTTTTGAAGTTTCAGGACCGGAATCAAGACCTTGCCAATCTTCTGGACACTGATCTACAGGAACAACTTTGTGATTAGCATCAGCAGCAAATTTATCAGCAACAACGAGATCAACAGGAAGAACGACTTTTACGCCTTTCTTTTCAGCTTTCTCAAGCAGACCTTTTGCAAGATCAATCTTGTCATGTTCGCAAAGAGATTTGCCAACGCCATAACCTTTAGCAGCGTCAAAAGTATGAGCCATGCCGCCGCCGATGATAATGGTATCAACTTTGTCAATCAAATTTGAAATAACACCGATTTTATCGGAAACTTTGGAACCACCAATAATTGCGACAAATGGACGCTCTGGAGCCTCAAGAGTTTTGCCGATAAAGTTAATTTCTTTTTCCATAAGGAAGCCGGAAGCTGTCTCAAGGAAATGAGTTACGCCAACGTTTGAAGCATGAGCACGATGAGCAACGCCGAATGCGTCATCAACCGCAATGTCAGCAAGTGCAGCAAGTTTCTTTGCAAATGCCGGCTTATTTTTCTTCTCTTCTTTGTGATAACGGAGGTTTTCGAGAAGAAGCACTTCGCCAGGTTTAAGTTCAGCAGCAGCTTTTTCGGCCGGTTCGCCAATACAATCTTCTGCCCATTTTACTTCTTTGCCAAGAAGTTCAGCGAGTTTCTTTGCAATAGGTTTCGTTGAGAATTTTGGTTCGCGTGCTTCAGTCGGACGACCAACATGGCAGGCGAGAATTACAGCAGCACCATTGTCGAGAAGATAGTTGATTGTTGGAAGAGTTGCAACAATGCGCTTGTCATTGGTAATGTTCTGATTTTCGTCCATAGGAACGTTGAAATCTACACGTACAAACACTTTTTTACCGTTTACATTAATGTCTTTGATGTTCTTTTTATTCACGAAAAAACCTCCCATAAACATTACACATTAAATATGATGTAATTGCGAATTAAAAACGCGGCTCGGCCCAACATGAAGGAAGAGCCGGACCGCAAAAGTCTTAGTTTTATTCCGTTGTCACAAATTATGTGACCTCAAGAGATAAATGAATTAACCGAGTTCTGCGAAGTACTTAATTGTACGAACCATTTGGCTGGTATAGCTGTTCTCATTGTCATACCAAGAAACGACTTGAACGAGAGAATTGCCATCACCAGTTGGATTGACCATTGTCTGAGTTGCATCAAAGAGTGAACCATAACGCATACGAACGATATCGCTGGAGACGATTTCGTCTTCATTGTAACCGAAGGACTCGGTTGCTGCTGCTTTCATAGCTGCGTTGATGTCTTCTTTCTTGACTTCGCCCTTGACAACTGCAAAGAGAAGAGTAGTTGAACCGGTAGGAGTTGGAACGCGTTGTGCTGCGCCGATGAGTTTGCCGTTCAATTCTGGAATAACGAGACCGATAGCTTTTGCTGCGCCGGTGGAGTTAGGAACGATATTGACAGCAGCTGCACGGCTGCGGCGAAGGTCGCCCTTGCGCTGCGGACCATCGAGAGGCATTTGGTCGCCGGTGTAAGCATGAATCGTGCACATAATTCCGCTTTGAATCGGAGCAAAATCGTTGAGAGCTTTTGCCATTGGTGCAAGGCAGTTGGTGGTACAGGACGCTGCGGAGATAATCTTGTCATCTTTGGTGAGAACTTGATGATTAACGTTGAAAACGATTGTTGGCAGGTCATTTCCAGCAGGAGCTGAAATAACGACTTTCTTTGCGCCAGCATCGATATGAGCCTGTGCTTTTGCCTTTGCAGTGTAGAAACCAGTGCATTCGAGAACTACGTCAACATCATGTTTTCCCCAAGGAATGTTCTTTGCATCTTTTTCTGCATAAATGATAATTTCTTTGCCGTCAACAACGATTGAATTTTCTTTGTCTTCGACTTTGTGATCATTTGCATAGTTACCTTGAGTTGAGTCATACTTGAGAAGATGAGCAAGCATCTTTGGGCTGGTGAGATCATTGATAGCTACAACTTCATAACCCTCAGCTGCGAACATTTGACGGAATGCGAGACGTCCGATACGACCGAAACCATTGATACCAACTTTAACTGCCATTTGCAAATTACCTCCCTATGTACAATGAACATTTTACATCGCCTGTCGCCAAGCGAATGATTTTTACTGTCTAAATATTACAACAATTTTTTTAACATGTCAATATAATTTTTCAGAAGATTTAACTTTTTTTTGAAAAGCTTGATTGTATAATCAAATTAAACGGTAAAAATAATAAGACAGATGGAAAATTTTTAGGTAAAATAAATTTGTAAAAAACATCAAGTATGAAAAAAAATTCAACATGAACAAATACAAGCGGTGCTAAAAAAGTTTTAATATTGCATGATTTAATTTCATCTCTTAAAATTATGATAAAAATTCTCAAAAGCACTTGACAATCATTATCAATTAATTTATAATACATTCAAGCTTTCGTTAAGCTCTCCTAAAATATAATACACATACGCTAAAAACAAGCGATTCGTGCTGCTCACACGAGTCGCTTTAATTTGTAAATGAGAAATTTTTTTTAGATATTGACAATCATAATCAAAAATATTATTATTTACACAATAATAATTATCATTTTTGTTTACAATTTTTGAGGTGATACAATGACATTAAAAGACAGTCAAACAGGCATGGTTGTCAGGATTGACTCAGTTGGCAATTCAAAACTTAAAAATCGTTTGATGACTATGGGATTAATTCCCGGTACAAAAGTTGAAATCCTTCGTTCAGCGCCAATGGGTGATCCTATTGCAATTCGTCTGCGCTCTTATAATTTGGCAATGCGAAAAGATGATGCCGAACAAATTCAAGTTACTCAAATTAATTAATACAAAATAGTTGCATATTAAACTTATGATAGGAGTGGTGATTAAATGTCTGCATTGGCAGTTGCACTTACTGGAAATCCAAATACCGGCAAATCTACCATTTTTAACGAACTGACCGGAGCTCATCAAAAGATTGGTAATTGGCCAGGCGTTACCGTTGATAAAAAAGTTGGTTATGTTAATTACAAAGGTCGTACAATTTCAGTTGTCGATTTACCGGGTACTTACAGCATTAATGCACATTCACAGGAAGAAATTGTCGTCAGCGATTATTTCAAGGAAAATAAGCCGGATATTGTAGTAAATATCGTTGACGCCTCAAACATTTCACGCAATTTATTTTTGACGGTTCAACTCATGGAAAATGGAATACCGTTAATTATTAATCTTAACATGATGGACGAGGCAGAACGGCAAGGAATTAAAATCAATGAAAAGAAATTAGAACAAGCTTTTGGTATGCCTGTAACGAATACCGTCGGACGCAGCAACAAGAGCGTTAAAGTCCTTTTAGATGTCTTTACTGAAACTCGCATGTCAGATTATCACCCAAGCGAAATGATGAAAAAACACATTGAAAAAGTCAATGCTATTAAAAACAGCGACTTATCACAAGATAAAATGGACGAAGAAATTATTGCTGCTCGTTATGATTTCATCGATCAAGTTATGGCTGAAGCTGTAACCGTTAAAAATGTCGGAACAACTCTGACTGATAAACTGGATTCATGGCTTGCAAACGGTTTTCCTGCGCTTATTATTATGTTTGCACTCTTTTATTTGCTTTTCCAATTTACTTTTAATTGGGTTGGTCAACCGCTGGCAGATTTATTAGGCGATTTCTTGACAGGTGATTTAGTTGATTGGGCAAAAGATGCAATGGCGACAGCAGGCGTTGCCGATTGGATGCAGTCATTGGTTGCTGATGGTATACTTGCCGGTGTTGGCGCCGTCGTTGGTTTTGTTCCGCTGATTTTTACGCTTTTCTTTTGTTTGAGTTTTCTCGACGGTACCGGTTACATGGCTCGCGTTGCATTTGTACTTGATCCTATTATGCGCCGTGCAGGTCTTAGCGGCAAAAGCATTATGCCTTTGATTATGGGCTTTGGCTGCGGCGTTCCGGCAATTATGGCGGCTCGTTCAATGGATACTAATAAAGATCGCATGATTTCCGTTTTAATTACGCCGTTTTTAACTTGTAATGCAAAAGTTCCGATTATGGCACTTTTCGCTGCAATGTTCTTTCCAGATAATGCCGCTGATATCGTCTTCAGCATGTATTTCGTTGGACTTGCAACTGCAATTATCGCCGCTAAAATTTTGAGTAAAACCGCTTTCAAAGCTGAACCGTCAACATTTTTACTTGAATTGCCACCTTACAGGATTCCGGCAATGAAAACCGTTTTGCTTGAAACTTGGGACAAAGGTAAAGGCTATTTGGTAAAAGCAGGTACAATTATATTTTCGATGACAGTTATGATTTGGTTCTTGAGCAGTTATAATTCTGACGGCATGACCGAAGATATGGATCAATCTTATTTGGCATCTATCGGTTCTGCTACTTCGGTGCTCTTTGCTCCGCAAGGTTTTGACACTTGGGAAGCCGGCGCGGCCGTCGTAACCGGTGTTATGGCTAAAGAAGCCGTTGTATCAACAATGGGTATTCTTTATGGAATTGGTGACGATGTTTCAACAGAAGCAGAAGACGCTGACGACACCGCATCACAATTTATGGCAACTTCAATGGCTGCAGCTTTTACTCCTCTGTCGGCTCTTGCGTTCATGGTCTTTACGCAGCTTTATTCACCTTGTGTAACTGCACTCGGTACAGTTAAAAAAGAAACTCAGTCATGGAAATGGATGGCATTTACATTTATTTACACTTGTGCCGTCGCTTGGATTGTTTCAATGCTCGTTTATCAAATTGGTAGAATTTTAGGTTTTGAATAAAAATTGTTGACAAATAATATAAATTAAATTAGACTTTTATAAACTAAAACTTTAGGGTGTATCATTATTGGTACACTAATTTTTTACTCATTTGAGGTGATTTAAATGTTAGCTACTATTTTAATTGGAATTGTAATTGCCGCGATTTTCGGCATTGGAATTTATAATATTTACAATAACTTTTTTAAAGGAACTTCCACTTGCTGTAAAAGTGAATGTTCGAGTTGTCCAATGAGCAAAATTCACGATAATTATCGCACACGTATCGAAGCTATAGAAAAATTTAAACTTAAAAAAACCATTGACGTTGAAGGCATGACTTGTGAACGCTGCACAACCGCTGTAACTAAGGCGCTTGAAAAAGTTGACGGCGTAGTAATTGCTGCAGCAAGTGTCGAGAAGCAAATGGCTGAAGTTGCATTAGATCGCAGCGTTGCTGATAACATTTTAAAAGACGCAATTAAAAAAGCCGGTTATAATCCAGGCAATATTTTAGCGATTTGAGGTTATGTTATGATAAAAATTATTTTTGTGTGCTTCGGAAATATTTGCCGCTCACCTATGGCTGAATTTGTGATGAAGGATTTAGTTGACAAAGCCGGCATGTCAGATAAAATTCTTGTTGAATCTGCCGGCTGTTTTCCAAATGTCGGTACGCCAATGTCAAACGGCACGAGAGAGCAGTTAGAACTGCATAAAATTCCATTCAATAGGAAAAAATCTGTGCAACTCGTCAAAACTGATTATGAAACTTACGATTATATAATCGGCATGGATAGAGATAACGTTGACGATATCAAATACATTTTTGACATTCCAGATTACGATCCTAAAGACAAGGTATGGCTTCTGCTGGATTTTGCAAATGAACATCGAGACGTTGACGATCCTTATTATACAGGTGATTTTGCTACAACCTATGTAGATGTTTTGAAAGGTTGCAAGGCTTTTTTGTCCAAGCTGAGTTCAAATAATTATGAGGAGAGATTTCATTGAAAACCGTAATGGATTTACTGCACCAATTACACCCGGAATTTGACTATGAATCAAGTGACGACTTTATCAGTGACGGATTAATTGATTCAATCGACATGCAGGAACTTTTTGCACTTATGGAAGAAGAATATAACGTCGAACTTGCCGGAACTGATTTAGCGCCACAAAATTTCGTTAGCGTTGAATCTATCCGCGAATTGCTTGCTGCTCATGGTGTCGAAGTTGAATAAAATTTCTATGTTTAAAAATTTTTCGCCTGCAATGATAATTGTATTCTTTGCAGGTTTATTTTTGATTCGCAATTTACTACTGCCGCTTGTGTCAGATGATTATTCTTATGCCTTCATTTGGAATGGCGAAGGCGGCGGCAATATCGCTTATGGAATAACCGGCGATTTTCAGCGTGTAACTTCATTTTATGATATTGCCGTCAGTCAATGGTCGCATTATTTCACTTGGGGTGGTCGAACTGTCGCGCATTGTCTGATACAATTTTTTGTTTGGATTGGAAAACCATTTTTTGATATTGCCAACACGTTAATATTTGTATTGCTGATATTGCTGATTCATTGGCTGGCAAAAAGTCCAATTTCAAAAATCAGCGTAATTTGGATTTTATTGATGATTTGGATTTGCGTACCCGAATGGGTTAGTACAATGCTTTGGCTAACCGGTGCTTGTAATTACCTTTGGATGGCAGTATTGCAACTTTTATTTTTGTTGCCTCATGTTAAATCGTTTTTTGGTGAAGAAATTAAATTTAATTGCTCATTGCTAATTTTGTATATCGCATTATCATTTTTAGCCGGCTGGTCAAATGAAGCAGGCGGTTTTGCCGTATTATTTTTTGTATCCGCAATTATTATTTTACAAAAGCGGCAAAAAAATTTACAGAGCTGGCAAATTGCAGGACTTGCGGCATTTTTAATTGGATACGCATTTTTAATGCTGGCGCCTGGTAATTTTGCAAGAGCAGCTACAGGAATATATAATTCAAATGTTCATTGGAGTTTCGACTTATTAATCGTTCATTTAACAGGCTCCTTTGCTGAAATTTTAATAAACGAATCAATTTTATTTATACCGATAATTTATTGCTTATTTAAATTTAACATCTCCAGCGTCAACAGTAAATTGATTCTGTTGTTTACATTGTCAGGCTTAATTGTGCCATTGATAATGCTTTTTTCGCCGGAATTTCCACTGCGTTCATGTTTTATGTCGCCGATTTTCCTGCTTATTGCTTCAACAATTTCATTAAGATTTATTAAATTACCGCCAATTAATAAAATTTTAGTTTACAGTTTTGTTGGAGTATGGTTAATCAGTATTGCCGCTGCTTTATATGTAGATTTTTCGATATATCGACAAACGCAGCAAAGACTTAAATTAATTGCCGATCAATCAAATGAAACATTAATAAAAGTGCCGCCGCTGCACCCGTCATATCGAATTGAAAAGTTTTTAGGTTTGAAAGTTTTCGGCTCAACGGCGATTAATTTAGGCGGCGATTTAAACAGAGATTCAAAAATGGGTCAAAATGTACTGTTTGCGAAATATTACGGCTTAAAACAAATAGCTGTGAGTGACGAGGTGTCGCGATGAAAACTATTACAATTTTAGTGCCTTGTTACAATGAAGAAGCGGTACTAAATCAACTTTACGAACGTATTCAGGTGGTTATCAAAGGCATTGACAATTATGATTTTAAATATGTCTTTGTCAATGACGGCTCAACTGACGGAACGATTGATATTTTGCGAAAACTTCATGCTATAAATCCAAATGTTCATTACGTTGATTTGTCGCGAAATTTTGGCAAAGAAATTGCAATGATAGCCGGACTTGACCATATTGACAGCGATGCTGTTGTAATTATGGACGCCGATTTACAGGATCCGCCGGAACTTTTGCCGGATATGATTGAATGGTGGCAGCGCGGTTATAAAGATGTTTGCGCCAAGCGTCGCAGTCGTGACGGTGAATCATGGTTTAAAAAATGGTCGTCTCGTACTTATTACAGATTGTTACAGCGTTTAACGAATGTGCCAATTCAAATTGACGTTGGTGATTTTCGTCTGCTCGACAGGCAATGTGTTGAGGCTTTAAAACTCTTTAGAGAATCGCAGCGTTACACAAAAGGCATGTTCAGTTGGATTGGCTTCGACAAAAAGGAAATTTTATTTGACAGAGACGCAAGAGCTGCTGGTAAAACAAAGTGGAATTATTGGAAACTTTTTAATCTGGCAATCGAAGGTATAACGAGTTTTTCAATGGCACCGTTAAGAATTGCCTCATTTTTAGGCTGCGTTTTATCAATCGCTTCAATTATTTACATGATTTACGTCATCATTAAAACCTTAATTTTCGGCGAAGAAGTACGCGGCTATCCGTCACTTGTATCAATAATTTTATTCATTGGCGGTGCACAAATTTTTTTTCTCGGAATAATAGGCGAATATTTAGGCAGAATTTTTAATGAGACTAAAAATCGACCGTTGTATTTAGTCAAGGAGTGTGACGGCGAAATTGTTATCAAGCAAAAGTTTTAAATCAATTTCATCAAGTCCTGCTGCTCTTGAAATTTTGAGATTTTTAATTGCCGGCGGAAGCTGTTTTATTTTGGAATTGGCAGTACTTTATATTTTGACTGAATTTGTCGGCTTTAATTATTTGATATCGGCGGCAGTTGCCTTTACTCTTGCGGTTGCAATTAATTATTTTCTTTGCGCCTATTGGGTTTTTGCAACAAAAAATCGCTCAATCACGACGAAATTTATTTTCATCGCAACGAGCGTTATAGGTTTAGGTATAAATCAACTTTGCATGTGGCTTTTCGTTGAATTTTGCGGAATTTATTACATGTTAGCAAAGATTTTTGCAACGGCAATAGTTACAATTTGGAATTTTATAACTAAACGATTAGCCTTGACGCATTAAAATTATTTTTTCTTATCTTTTTTGCTTTTCTTGTCTTTAGATTTTTTATTATCTTTGTCTTTAGAGTTGTCTTCCGTATTTTTCGCGGATAGGTCAACTTTTTTAATTGTTGAAAGTGCTGTTCTAAAATTATTTACTGCTGCTTCGTTGAGGTCATTGCTGCCGATTAACTGTGCAGCAACGCAGCGATTGTCAGACATTCTGAAAAATGCAACGGCGCTTTGATAATCAGCAGTCGCTATGCCGTCCGGTTTGCCGTCGCCATCTTCGTCAATTTCAATTTCTTTAGCAGTAATGCCTAAAATGCCTTTATTATCCTTAGTAATATCGACTAAAGTTAAACCTTCGTAACCTTGCTTTTGCAATTCAGTCAGATATTGATCTATCAACTGCTTTTGTGCAACATTGAAGTCAGGAACAGCATTTGTGTTGAAGGCGTCAAATAATATCACCCAAGCACGTTTGACGTTATAAGAACCGTCATTAGCTACCTCAAAATCAAATACAAGGACATCGCCTTTTTTCGTGTTGTCGTCAAAGAAAATTTCAGCAGGAACAACTCGTGGTGTTGACGGACATTCGATACTGTAACCGTAATTTATGCTGACGTATTTGTAAGGCTCTGGACTCGTTTCATCAGCAGCAAAAACTACTGCCGTTGACAGAATCATTAACGCAATAAACGTTGTAAAAATTTTTTTAATCATAATTACCTCCATTGTTCAATTAACAAAATTAAATTAGATACTTGCGAATCATCATCAATGCGGCTTCTGTTGCCTGCCATTTAATTTCAAGACGATTGCCAAGCAAATGATGTTCCTCAGAAATATCGCCGAGCGGTCCTGAAATTGCCATGTAAACAAAACCAACCGGAGATTTTTCCGTTGAGCCTGTTGGTCCGGCAAGACCTGTAATGCCGACGCCAATATCACTTCCAATTAAATTTTTGACGCCTTGTGCCATTTCTAAAGCAACTTCTTTTGATGAAACTTCAAATTTATCAATCGTCTCGGCTTTAACTTTAAGAAGATTTATTTTTGTTTCGTTTGAATATGAAACGACAGAGCTTTTGACATAAGCGGAACTGCCTGCAATATCAGTTAATCGGCTCGTCAATAAACCGCCGGTGCATGATTCAGCGCAAGCAATAGTATAATTTTTTTCAATAAGTATCCGTCCAATCATTGTTTCTACAGTCATATTTCTGCTCTGCGCCATTTAATCATCATCTCCAAAATTTAATCAACAACTTGATTATATCAGATTATTTGAGAAGTTCAATATTTTATTTTTAATTATATTCGTTTATTCATAAAAAAAGCGGCGCTCACTGTCAATAAGTGTAACGTCGCCTTTTTGCCGTTTTCTAATATATCATGCAACAGCATATTAATTGACAATATCATCAGCCGGCAAATTATGGATTTTATTCTTCATCATAACCGCCGTCATCGTAGCCGCCGTCATCATAACCGCCGTCATCATAACCGCCGTCATCGTAACCGCCGCCGTCATCATAACCGCCGTCATCATAACTGCCACCGTCATCGTAATCGCCGTTGTCATAGCCTTCTTCAGCCTCAGCTTCCATTTCAGCTTCATCGGCTTCCATCTCGGCTTCATCAGCTTCCATTTCAGCCTCAGTGGCTTCGATATCCATTTCCATTTCAGCCTCATCAGCTTCCATCTCGGCTTCATCGGCTTCCATTTCAGCCTCATCAGCCTCCATATCGGCTTCGTCAAATTCTTCTTCCGATTCTTCGTATTCTTCTAATTCTTCAAATTCTTCTACTTCAATTTCTTCCCATTCGACTTCTTCCCATTCGACTTCTTCTTCCCATTCGGTAATAACTTCGTCAATTACTTCAATGTCGCCGGTTTCCTGAAATTGAGCATAGGCTTCTTCTACTGCCAGTGCAACTGCGCCGCCGATTGCCGCAAGAGCAGCCAATTTTGCGGCACGACTAAGCCCGTCGCCGCCTGTGCTTCTGCCGCCACTCGAACGACCACCGCCTGAACGACCACCGCTACTTTTGGCACTTTTTCCTCTACCGCCGCTTCTGGCACCGCTACTACTCGCGCCACCACTGCTGCTACTCTTAATCTTGTTGCTGGCAGCAGAACTCTTTTTGCGATATTTGTCGCTATTCGCCAATGTTTCAAGCGCACTCTTTAAAGAATAACCGTTGTTCACCAAGTAATCAATATCGTTTTGCTCGTAAAAACTGCCGTTGGGAGCCTTGTATTTGGAAAATTTGTTTCCCTTCATGCTATTATCCCCTTATAAAAATATTTGTTGGCACTTCGCTGAAAAAACCTTTAATGAATTATGCAACAATATTTAAAAAGTGTCAAGTAATTTTTGATACATGACACTCACAATTTTAAAACCCTGCTAAAATTATCAGAAAAATTACAACGTCCATGTAACCGTGAAAGAGTTAAACATAAAACACTTCCTCAGCATTAAAAATTGGACCGTCTTTGCAAATTTTTTTGCGACCATTAGTAGTATCAATCGAACACGAAAGGCAAACACCTAAGCCGCATGCCATTCGTTTTTCCAGTGATACTTGACAAGGTATATTAAATTTTTTTGCGATTGCCGCAACTTTACGCATCATAATTTCCGGACCACAGACTAAAATTTTATCATAGGAAGTAGACTTCAAATTATCCGGCAAAAAATCTGTAACAAAACCTTTGCTGCCGTAACTTCCGTCGTCAGTCATAACAAAAATTTTATCAGTGCAATTTTTAAACTCGTCTTGCCAAAAAATAACTTCGCCGGAATTTCGACCACCCATAAAAATATCGGCAGACTTCGATTTATACGCAGCAAAAAGTAATGGCGCAAGACCCATACCGCCGCCGACAAGCAATATTTTTTCGCCGTCAAGATCAAATCCGTTGCCGAGCGGTGCAATTAAATTAATATTATCGCCAACTTTGCAAGTTGTTAAAAATTCCGTGCCACTGCCAACAACGCGATAAAACATTGTAATTTGTTCATTGTTTATTGCTGCAATACCAAACGGCCGCCTCAACGTAAATTCATTTGACGGCAAACGAACTTGCACAAATTGACCAGGTTGCGCTTCCATATTCGCCTTAACCGTCAAGCGATAAATATTTTTAGCGGTTTCTGCATTTTCAATAATCTGAGTATCAATAATTTTTTTCATGGCGTTACCTCTAATCTTTATCTTCAGTCAATGAATGTTGACCTAACATTGTCATTAAATTCTCACGATTAAAACCATATTGACTTGACGAAAAATCTTGACGAAACTCATAATGATTCGATGGTGCATTAATTATCCCACAAATTGTATCGTAAAGTAAATCGTTTGTGAAATATTCATCTTTATGCTGATACAAAGTCTGAGCGCGTTCCGGTAAAATAGATTGATATTGCGGCGATAAATATATAAACATCGGAATTTTAACCATGTCAAAGCTAAATACATCTGGATTGTGTGAAATGTGCAGATTTTCGCCGTGATCTGAAAAATAAATCATCGCCTGTAAATTTAAATTCTTTGAGGCATAATCATAAATTTGCGACAATATATAATCCGTGTAGAGAATCGTGTTAGCATATGACGGTGCAGCAGTTGCCATTCCGGTGCCGTCTTCAGTTATCCAGCGTTTGAAGTCTTTAGGATAGCGATTATTATAATAAATGTGACTGCCCATCAAATGCAGAACAATGAAATTATTTTGATTGCTGTCAACTTTTTCCAGATAAGGCAGCAACGCAGAATCATATTTATCTGAAAAGTCGTAGGCGTCGTCAGTCCATTCAGAAACGTCAGCCGTCTTGGCAACTATTGTAATTGCGCTATCAAATTCGCCGTAACGTCCTTGATTGCTGAACCAATAAGTTTTATAACCTGCTTTTCTAGCGGTGTCAATAATTGAGGTTGAATTATAAAACTCCTTGTCATTATACTGACTTTGCTCCGTCAAAACTCTTTGCAAAACCGGTACCGTTTGTGACCAGCAGGCATAGGCATTAGGATAAATTATAAAGCCGTTAGAATCGAAACTTCCATTCATTTTTGAACTGAGCCACGTGGTATTATCAAATTCAAACTTTGGATTGAAAGCCTTCATGTAACTTCTGGATGCACTTTCGCCAATTACGACAATAACTGTGCCAGTAGATTTTGCCGCAAGAGTAGAACTTGTATCAATTTTAATGTCGGCAACTCGCTCATCATGTCCGTTGTTATATTCCTGCATTTCGGCGACATATTCGGTGACATTTTTCCAGAGTCCGGCGATAGAACTTTGCGGAATATAATAAATTAACGCAGCAATCGAACAAATTAAAACTGCTGTTGCTGCAAATTTTTTTTGTCTGTCAATTTTAAGTTCAGCAATATGAGTGCCAAATTTTTTGTGGACATTGTAAGCCTTTTTAAGTAAAAATGCAATGACGGCAAAAATTATCAGCGTGTTTAAATCGCCAATACTGCCGCGTATAAAATCAATGCTTTCATTCCAATTTGTCAAGTATAAAGCCATTAACGATGCCGGAGAGAGACAATGCCAAACCATGCAATAATATGTGTATTCGACAAACGGTATTAGCATAAATATAAAATTAAGCGCCGTTATTAAAGCTGATGAAATTTTTAATTGATTTGTTGACGTTAAAATTATTTCCAAACTCACAAGCAACAAAAACATTGCTGTTCCTATTACGAAATCGAAATACGTCAGCGACATAAACCAAGGACGCTCGTAAGTCCATACGTATAAAATCGAAAATGCACTGCACCACGCTAAACCGGTTATTAAATTAGGCAGCATTAGCCTTGAAAAAATATACTCGTTGCTTGCAAATTGTATCAAAACTAAGCCTACAATCATCGGCAATATTGCGCCTGTCCAGTATGAACCCATATTTTGACCAATATCAAGATAAAATGCGATCATTGAGACAAAATAAAAAATTGCAGCAAAGAGTGCATAATATAAAAAATTCTTCGTTTGATTTGAAATTTTTATCACCAGCTTTAATTAAATTAAAACATTCCATAAGAATTGATTTATTATAGCAAACGAGAGGTTAAAGTGCAAATCAATATTAAAATTAGCAAGGATTTTTAATAATCAAAACCACCCGTCAAACGGGTGGTTTGCACGCCCCTATAAGGGGCAAATACTGACCAACGTCTAAAGGCGTTGGTCTTCACTTTGTTCAGACCATATTGTCTTTGACTCGTAGC
>CAJOHI010000018.1 GCA_905234365.1 uncultured Selenomonadaceae bacterium
GGCAGCGATTCATACAATGGATCAGATTGAAAATTTAATTAAAGAGATTGAAGAACGCCAAAAAAAGCGCGAAGATTTTAAGGCAAAATTACTTACAAGTTGCAGAAATACTCTCAAAAACTTGGTTGCAAATGATAATAACTTAAAGGAACTAAAAAATATTGAACACGCGATCAAAGTTTTAAACGACTGCCGTACCGAAATGTTAAAACTTGAAGGTGCAGCTCATGAGGATCGCAAACTTGCCAAGAAGATTGAAGACGGAGTTAGCGCAGGAAAGTAAAATCAAAATTTGGAACGCTGTAAGAGGTTTAAAATCCTCTTATTTTTTTTGCGAATAAAAATCTTTTTGGACACTTGATTTTTTAATTGTATTGAGATAAATTATGTTTAATTTTTAATACATTTTGAAGGTGATTGTTTTGCAACAACTCCTGCGTAAATTTTACGACAGAGAAATCAGCGAAATAAAAGCGCATAAAGTACGCTTGATTTTTATGTTCGCTATTGTTGTAATTTCAATTATTGTGCTTATTTTCAGCGACAAAGAAGACGACACGAACGCAATTTCAAAAAATGAATCTGTAAAAATTAATGCGGCTTTAAATAATAGCGTCAAAAATTCAAGTGAAACTGCGGACAATTCAAACTTGACAGAAATCCTTGGTTTGCAAAAGGCGTTGAAAGACGAAGATATTATTAATCCGTTTAAAGTTGACAATAATGAAAATTCTACAGCGTTTGAAGATAAGCCGCCTATGCCGACACCTGCCGTCGAATTTAAACCGCCAACTATTACGGCTCCAAACAAAAATATTAGTCCTTTACCAAAAAGTGAAACTATCAGGCGATTGTCCAAATTGGAAAGGTTTCTAAAAATGATTCAAATAATGACAAAAATAAAATTGAAAGTCGTCTTTTAAGCATTGGTGATGAGATTGAAGGCAAAAGAGTTATTGATATCGGCAAAAATTTTATTGCCTTTGATGACGGAAAGAGTTTATCTTTACAGGAAGGTTTTTAATTATGAGATTTAAAATTATTTTGATAGCGATGTTGCTGTCTTTTTTATTGTCTAATTCATCAGCCGCCGCTGAAAAAATTACACTTAATGCAAAAGAGTTAGATTTACATGATACAATAATGTTAATTGCAAATTTAGGTGGACTCAACGTTTCTGTCGACGATTCAGTCAAAGGCACAATTTCAATCTCACTTGATGATATTGAAGCGATTGAGGCATTAAAAATTATTGCACGGACAAAAGATTTAAATATTGTCAACGAAAGCGGCATATATATAATCACTTCGATTTATTTGACAAATGCGATGATGTCCTCTTACGTCTTGCCGGTTAAATATGGTGATGCAGAAAAATTTCGTGAAGCGATTGTAAATTCTCTCGACCTTGAAAAAGATGATGACGACGACGATGATGCCTCAGTTCGTACAACTTATCATGCAGACGGCAGTTATACTGAATATCGGCGCAAAAGATATAAAAATGATACCGAGAAGCGTGATAATGATAAAAGAGTTATGGTCAACAAAGATGTCAACGCCTTAATTTTATTCGGCACCGTTTCAGAATATCAACGTGCAAAATTATTATTAAACGGTCTCGATATACCAATTAAACAAGTTTCACTTGAAGCTAAAGTTTTGGCGGTTAATAAATCAGCGGCGAAGGATTTAGGTATCGAATGGAAATGGTCGAGTATACCTCAATTACCGGAACATACTATAGAATATCACGAAATGGGCAATAGAATATGGAGGGAAGATAAATATGAACGCCAAATGAATGAAAATACAGGTTATGGTTCCGTTAGATTTGGACGCGGTGCCAATGGTGCGGCATATGAATGGTATTACGGCGCAAAAATCAATGCACTTATAACCAATGGCAAGGCAAAAATGCTTTCGCGTCCACATGTTTTAACAATTCAAGGCAATGAAGCGATCATGTCTGTCGGTGACAGGATACCTGTTCCAAAAACGGAAGTCAGCAATAACATAACTACAACTTCATATGATTACGAAGAATCCGGAATAATTTTAAAAGTTACGCCGCGAATTAATGAAGACGGAAGTATTACAGCCAATGTTTACACCGAAGTCAGCACGCCTCAATATGTTTCAGCGATGAGTGTTTATCGTTTTAATAAGCGTTCGGCAAATACTATTATAACGCTTAAAGACGGAGAACCGATGATTATTGGCGGATTAATCGGCAAGGAAGAAGAAAACGCCATAAGCAAAATTCCAATTTTAGGCGATTTGCCAATACTTGGAGCATTATTTAAAAATCATCATAAGAGCCGTTCCGAATCCGAATTAATGATTTTTTTAACAGCGCATGTCATACAATAAAAAATTTTAAAAAAAATTTCAAAAATGCTTAAGTTTTTTTTTCAAATGACGATATAATTATCAGAGATTGAGAAATCACGAGAATGGCCACCTCGTGATGACCAGTTCAAGTACTAACTGTTCTATACTCAATCCACGATTGTGTTATTTGCAAATATTACAATTACAAGCGAACCTAAAAATGGCTGGAACATCAGCCACGACGGAGATATTGCAAATCGTGTAAATATCGTTGATGTCGAAAACCTCGACAATGAGGAAAATGTCAAGATGTAGTTTAGGCGGCAATGAGTGTTCGCCAAATGTTTTTAAACCAAGGAGGAAATTACAATGGCAATGGTCGTAAAGAACAACATGAGCGCAATTCATACGCTCAATACTCTCAACAATAACAGCACAGCTCTTAGCAAGAGTCTTGCAAAAGTTTCAAGCGGTATGAAAATTAACACCGCACAGGATGATGCTTCCGGTTACGCTATCAGCGAAAAGATGAGAGTGCAAATCCGCAGTTTGGACCAGTCCAATCAGAACACCCAGAATGACCTTTCAATGATGAAGACCGCTGAAGGCGCTGTCTCCAGCACAGTCGAAATCTTGAAATCACTTAAAGAAAAAGCTATCAATGCAGCGAACGACAGCAACACTGATAGCGATCGTCAGACAATCCAGAAGGAAATGGATCAATTCATTGATCAGATTGATGACAATGCACTGACCACCTTCAATGGCAAGTATCTCATTGATGGCAGCAAGAACTTCCGTTCAGAAAACGGCACAAAGACCGCTTTCACCAACATGGCACTTCACACCAGCACCACTGCAACTTCAGCTCTCACAGACCTTAAAGCACGTAATGGTGACAATCTCGAAATTCAAGTAACTGACCGTGTTACCGCTTCAATCGTTATCAATGGTAATACTTACACCACAACTTTCCATGTTGGCGAACAAAGTGGTTCAAACGGTCAAGGTGGTGCTGCGGAAAGCACAGGTAGCGGTGAGTATACTGGAGAATCTCGTACTCTTAATGATATCTTCGATCGCCTTAACACAGTTGTGAAAAATGCTACTGGTAAGACAGTCTTTGGTAGTGCTAACTTCACAAAAGATACTCCTCATAATGAGCAAGCTACTCTTGCAGGTCCTGGACAAGAAGATAATGATACCACTGACGGTACTACTCTTGTTCATGCTGGTGCTATGATCGGTAAGAACGCAGCAGGTGACGCTGTCAGAACTTCTGATGGTACCACAGGCTTCACCGTTACTGCAAGCACAGTTGGCTATGGCGCAGGCGGCGGTCAGATTGCAGGCGTCATGATCAGCATCACAGACAGCCAAGGCAATGTTAAGAAAGCAGCTAATGCAGCTCTCGATCAATTCAACATGTCAATCCGTGAGATGAATAGAAGCGAAGACAACAGCCTCAACTTCCATGTTGGTGCTGGCGCAAACCAAGCTATCAAAGTTGGTCTCACCGATATGCGTTCAGAAGCACTTGGCTTGAAGGGTTCAACCGGCACAAAACTGAAGGTCACCACTAAAGAGCTTGCTAACGCAGCAGTCAACGTTATTGACAATGCTATCACCAAAGCTATTGATCAGCAGACAGATATCGGTGCTGTTGAAGCTCGTCTCGAGTACACCAGCAGCAACTTGACCACATCCAGCGAGAATGTCCAGAACGCTGAGTCTACAATCCGTGACGCAGATATGGCTAAGGAAATGACGAACTACACGAAGAATAACGTCCTGCTCCAGGCAGCACAATCCATGCTTGCCCAAGCTAACCAGAACTCCTCGGCAGTCCTCAGCTTGTTGCAATAATTTAGACTTAGCAGCCTGAATTAATCGCAATCTGAATATTAGATTAAATATTTAGGTTCTAAATAGAATCTGATTTGGTGCTGAAATTCGTTGAAGAGTAAGTGCCATTGTGCGATAAAAAAAAAGACCTCGTCATCAATTTGGTGGTGAGGTCTTTTTAGTGCTCAATTTTAATTTAATCGGATAACAAAAAGGCAATTAAATGGTGAAGGTTCAATTTATTGCGTTCTTTAATTATTATTGAAGTGCCATTGATTTGCGCCTCGAATATGAATTTTAATTTGTCATTTTCAATTTGCCTGTTAATCTCAACTACACTTTCACTTGGCGTCAACTCGATATTTTCAACGACACCGCTCTCAAAATCATATCGAATTAAATTTAAATCTTTAATACACGAAATAACGCTGCCATTGAGGTTTAGACAAGAATATTTGTCGCCGAAACAAGTATAAGTATCAAAAAAATCGTCAAACATTTCAATTTCTTCGGTATTGAGATTAATTTTTATATTGCTGCCGGATTCGCCTTTTGAAGGCAGCATTACAATATAATTGCCGATTTTAAATGTCTTATCCAATTTAAATTTAGGTTCAAAAGCGATCTTAAACTGCTCAACAGAATTGCTTTCAATATTCCATTTAACAATACTGCCGGATTTAAAATCTCTCGGTGCAAGCCAAATATTTTTGCCGTCAAAGGCACCGGATATGTATCCTTGTTCTTCATCGCCGACATAATGAACTTTAGCGGAATCATCAGTCAAAGAAAATTCCAAGACGGCATTCGTATTAGCAAACGGTAAAAATAATTTATCCTCAATCTGAATGTAATTGCAAAGGCTGAGAGTTTCGATAAAATTTCTTATTGTCAAATTTTTTAAAAAGTCGTCAACTATCGAAAACTTTCTTGTGGAAAGATTAAATTTGATAATTCCCTTATAATCGAGACCAAAAATATATAAATTATCGTTGTGAATTACACCGTGTACAAATTGCTGATAAAATCTGAGTTTTCGTTCGTTTTGTGAAGGAATTTCGTAAGTCGACTTTTGAAAATTATCACGGTTCATCATAATCAAACGGCAAGTTCTTGACTGAATGAATATAAAATAATTCTCGTAAGACAAAATATAAATGTACGCTTCCAATTTGTCGCCGTCGTCCAAAATATTTGCAACCTTGTCGATTTTTTTATTTTCGACATCAATTTTGTAAAGATTCGGATCACAAAAGGCCGTACACCATATCTGGCTGCCTTCGTAGCAGACATTATTGATTTTAAATACCCTTGTACCTGCAACGAGTTCTGATTCATCAACTTTTAATTTTGGATTGTGATATAAAATCGGTCTGCCTGTAATTGCGTAAAGTTTTGCAACAGAGCTGCCGTCGCCAAAATAAGCATCACTCATCGCCAATGCTCGGTTTATATCAGGCGTTTCATCAAATATACTCCACTCGTCTCGCTTGTAATTATTTATGATTGATTCGTATCTTTCCTTCAATTCCGGCAGCATTTCAGAAATCATTGATGAAAAAAGCGGATGTGGTCGCCACAACAAAGTAATTTCGTCCTTATGTTCCTTGAAAATATTTAAACTTTCCTCAACTTTGTCAATAAATTGCTCTTTAAATTTTTGAACTGAATTTAATCCTAAGTTGAAAAATACGACTTTTTTAAAGGTTTTATCTGGTTTCTTGAGAATTTTAAGCCATGCTTTTGGTATTTGCAAATTTTCTTTGTCGGCAAAGGCTTTATCATATTTTGGTGACCCTAATCCAATAATGTGATCTTCCCAATATTTTCTGTCTTTCTGCGTTGAGTATCTCAAAAGTACATTGATATAAACTTGTCGAATATTTTCAGATTGAACGATAACCAAATCAGAATTTAATACTGCCGGCGTAGTTATCAGATTCGCTATACTTTCCTCGTGTTTTTCGTCGCCTGGTTTTATATCATCAGTTACATAATAAGGCACATAGACTAATTTATTGGTGAATTTTTTCAGCTCGTCCGAATAAAACATCGCATCAACTGAAGTCAACGCATTGCAGTTATCATAAGGATTATGAATAAAAATTACATCTGGATGCAGTTCTTCTAAGTTGATTTTTCGCCAATCAATCACCGGAACATATTTTGGAAATAAATCAATTTCACAATTCCATTTTGCGACGGTTTGATCCGGCTTTCTATCCGCATAAGGTATAGGTATAACGTATGTGTTGCAGTGCTCTTTGTCGTCAAAAGCTGCCTGCCAAATACTTTCGAGACTGTCCCACATAGATGCTTTATAAGGCAAAAATACAATATCTTTTTTGACTTCGCTTTCCTTGCCAAGTTCTATAAAGATGTGATTTAACAACTCTTTGATAAGCGTTAAAATTTCATTTTTTGCGGCGAAGTCAATATTTTGTGAAAGCTGATTAATTGCTAAAATTACTCCGTCTAAAATTTCTGTGTAGAATTTGCAGCGGTTTTCTGACAAATTATCTTGAAAAATCGTTTTTATATTGTGCAATTCAAAGTTTAAAATTTCAACTGCTGCCGTATTTAAACTTTGATAAATTTTTTTTATTTGCAGTAAAATTTTTCGTTGTGTTTGTCTGTTCATATCATCAGCACCTTTCGGTTAAAATTCTATGACATTTAAAAATATTTGTCAACATAACTACTTGCCAAAGAGCAGCGATTTGTATTATCATATTAATATTATTAATTGGAGTTGAAAATTTGAAGACAGTAATAATTACCGGCGGCACTTCTGGAATTGGACTTGCAACGGCAAAAATTTTTTTGAACGATAACTATAATTGTGTGATTGTCGGTCGCTCTGAGGAAAAGGCAAAATCAGCACTCGAAAAACTCAATTCAAATAGAGTTATTTACATTTCTGGTGATGTCAGCAAGGTAGGCGATTGCGATAAAATCATCAACGAAACGATTCGACATTTTAACCGCATTGATACTCTTGTTAATTCTGCCGGAATTTACACGCAAGGCACTATTAATTCGATCAATGAAACTGAGTTTAATGATGTTTTCGATATTAACGTTAAAGGCACTTTTTTTATGTGTCGTGCTGCGATTAAATACTTAAAAAAAACTCAAGGTACAATCGTCAACGTTGCAAGCGACGCCGGAATTAAAGGCAATTATTTTTGTGCGCTCTACGCTGCAAGTAAAGGTGCCGTCGTTGCGTTTACCAAATCTTTAGCATTAGAACTGGCAAATATTCCGATTCGTGTAAATTGTGTGGCACCCGGTGACGTTTTAACGCCAATGACTGAGGCTCAAATAAAAAAATCCGGTGAAACTTTGCAGGATTTATCTTCCGTATATCCTATGCAGAGGATTTCAACGGCTGAAGAAGTTGCAGAGGCAATTTACTTTTTGGCGAGCGATAAGGCTAGTTTTATAACCGGCACAATTTTAAGCGTTGACGGCGGTTTGACGGCGTAGTATTGGAGATGTAATATTGAAAATTTTGATATTGTCAGCGTCAATAGGCGCAGGACACACTCAAGCAGCAGAGGCAATAGCCGAACAATTTTTAATTCGAAATGAACAATCCGAAATTAAAGATGACGTTGAAGTTTTGGACTTCATGAACAAAAAAATTTCAACTATAAATTGGCTGCTCAAGAAATTATATCTTTCAATACTCGGTTTGATACCTGATTTATATGACAGAATTTATCAACTTGCCGGAGTTCGGCGATTCGGCTCAATTACTAGGCTGATTTGGTCAACGTTAATGTATCTGCCATTTTCAAGACTGCTGAATAAATTAAGTCCTGACGTGATAATTTGTACTCATCCGTTTCCGGAAGCAGCAGCGGCACTTTGGAAATTTCTGCATCCGAAAAATGCCAAACGATTTACACTTGCGGCGGTGTTGACGGATTATTCACTTCATGAAATTTGGATTTACAGCGGTGTCGACTTATATTTTGTTGCGACTGAAGATATGAAGCGCGAACTTGAAAATCACGGACGTTGTAAAGTTTTCGCTACCGGTATTCCAATCCGTTCACAATTTAAAAATGGTCAAAATAATTCCGCATTTCGCATTAATCATTCCGCGTTGATAATGGGCGGCGGTCTCGGACTTGGTGCCTTTGAAGATACAATCGCCGAGCTTGAAAAAATCGACTTTAAAATTAAAATTGTCGTTGTAACCGGCAAAAATGAGCGTCTGCAAAACAAATTGAAAACGCTAAAAAGTAAACATGAGCTTGTCATTTATGGATTCGTCGATAATATTTATCAGCTCATGAAAAATTCTGATTTACTAATCTCAAAACCTGGTGCTTTGACCATTTCGGAAGCCTTTGCCGTAGGTTTGCCAATTCTGCTTTTGCCGCCGATACCTGGACCGGAAGCACTCAACGCCGATTATGCAGTCAATCATGGTGCAGCGTTGTCACTTTCAAAAAGTATCGATATTTCACAGGCGATTAAAATTCTCAATGACGCAGAAAAGTTGAAATTAATGAAAATATCTGCAAAAAAAATAGCGCGAACGAATGCCGCCTCCGATATTGTAAATGAGTTGAAAAATTATCTGTCAATAAATAAAATATAACAACACTTTTTGATAGCAAATAATTTTTCGTTTTAAATTAATTCTTGACTTTTATATTTTGCCTTGATAGGATAAATTTAAATGAGAGGTGATGATTCCAATGAACAATAAAGCAAATGATATAAAAGTTAATGACTCGGAAAATAATTCGACGAAAACAAAGACGGATAAAGTAATGCACCATGCAACAAAAATTCGACACGGTAAAACTTTTATGTCTTACGTTAAAAAATATTTGCAGCTCTGTCTCGGCGCAATAATTGCCGCAATAGGTCTTGAATTATTTTTGATACCTAATAACGTTATTGACGGCGGCGTTGTCGGTCTTGCAATTATGTCGGCACATTTAACCGGCATGCCTTTTGGACTTTTTCTGATTGTTATTAATATTCCGTTCCTCTATCTCGGTTATAAGCAAATTGGCAAAAGTTTTGCGATTTCTACAATCGTTGCGGTTTGTTTCTTGTCATTCTGGTCAGAAGTTTTTGCACCAATCGAAAAAGTGACTGGCGATCCGTTTCTTGCAGCAATTTTCGGCGGAATAATTGACGGTCTAGGCGTTGGTCTGATTATGCGTGCAGGTGGTTCACTCGATGGTACTGAAATTGTCGCACTTATTGCGGATAAGCGTTCGGTGTTCAGTACAGGTGAAGTGCTCATGTTTATAAATTTATTTATCTTATCCGGCGCAGGTCTGCTTTTTGGCTGGGATAAGGCGATGTATTCCCTTTTTGCTTATTACGTTATTGCAAAGATGATCGACGTGACGATTAAAGGTCTTGATGAATCCTATGGCGTTATGATTGTCACGAACGAGCCGGAAGAATTGACAAGTGCTCTTAACGACAGACTTGGTCGCGGTGTAACGATTCTTTACGGTGAAGGAGGCTATACTCATCAGCAAAAGAGAATTTTATATTGTGTCGTAACTCGTTTGGAAGTCGATAAACTCAAAGAAATTGTTCATGACAAGGACGAAAATGCCTTTGTAACAATTAATATCGTTCATGATATTGTAGGTGGTCGTTTTAAGAAAAAATCCATTCATTAAAAGAGAGGTAAAATTTAAAATGAAAAGTTATTTAAAATTTATAATCTTTGCTGTTTTTATTGCATTTTTACAAATTCCAATTTCTACGACAGCAGCACCAATAAGGCTTTGCACTTTGCCGATTATAATTGCAAAAAATACAGAAGTTAGCAGTGACACATTAGCACAAATGCAGGTTAAAATTGCGAGATCGCTGTTTGTTCCACTCAATGGCACTCTAAATAAAGTTGAGTATATACCTTCTAATCAATCAACCGATGTTTTACAGGAAATTTGGAGCGGTTTTTATAATACAAATCGAATGGCAAGATTGAGTGATACATTAAAGCCTTTAGCTCAACGACTTAATGCAGATATTGTTGTTTGCACTGTTTTATATAATTGCAATCAAATGACATCAATGACCTTTGAGCGTGGTACACATCTTGTAAGCAATGCTGGTGTTGAGATGATGATTTTTGATAATCGAACCGGTCGGCTCACAAATAGGAAAATTACGCGCAATTATAATGATGACTACAGTCAATACGGAACGGCTGACGCTTTGGCGCTTGATTGTCTGACGAAGTTAATTGACGAATTGGAATTGCGTAAAAGAGTTTTGAATTATGATTAATCGAAATAATATATCACCGGCATTTGAAAGCGGTCTTGTTATTACTATTGCTGTAATTTTGGGACTTATATCAATTTATCTGCCAATAATAGGCGCTATGGTCGATTTTTTCTGGGCAGTTCCTTTTACAGTTTTATCCATTCGTTCAGGCATAAAAAAAGCTGCACTTACGCTTTGTGCAACTATAATTTTATTATCTTTTTTAGTCGGTTCAATTCTTACGATCAGATTGGCGCTATCGTTCGGATTAGCCGGTTTGGCTCTCGGATTTGCAATTCAAAATCATTTCGGTGCCGTCAAAACCTTCATGTTGACATTAATGGTTTCTTTTGCAGCACAAGTTTTGGCAACAATGATTTTACTTTTTGCAATGAATGTTAATATACTGGATAATCAAATTCAAATGGTCAGGGAATCGTTTGCAGAGACATTTGCATTATACGAATCGCTCGGTGTCAGCGAAATGGAAATTGAACAGGCTAAATCACAGATTGAACCGGCAATTTCAGCAATGAGTTTATTAATGCCGACTTTCTTGTTGCTAATGGCGCTGATTAATACGGCAGCTTGTTTTTATACAGTAAAGTGGCTTTTACCAAAAATCGGATTACAAATTTCAGATTTTCCACGATTTTCTGAATGGCGTTTTCCTATTGCATTTTTTTATTTAATGATTTTATCTTTATTAGGTTTATATTGGGGCAGTACGAGAGATTTAACCTTGCTTTATACAGTTTCAATTAACGCTAATATAATGGCTTTGTTCGTTGGCTTCATACAAGGTTTAGCGGTTTTAAGTTCAGTTGCGGATCATTATGAGATATCAAAGCTTGTTCGACGTTTACTATTTGTAGTTTTGATTTTAAATTTTATGATGTTTCAAATTGTTTCATTTGTAGGCTTATTTGACATGTATTTTGATTACCGCCGCTACTTTAGATAATTCTACTTGATCCATTTGTAGTAAAAATTAATCAATACAGTGCTGATTAACGGCGCTAATTTTTTTGTTGATTTTAAGAGATTTTAGTTTATAATATATAGTTGTTTAAGTAACTTCAAGAAAATTTATTTGAGGTGATTCATTTTGAATGTATTGGAAAGATATTTTAAAATCAATGAGAAAGGCACAACCGTCCGCACGGAAATAATTGCAGGTTTGACAACTTTTATTGCGCTTTCTTACATCATGTTCGTCAATCCGAATATTTTGGCTGATGCCGGAATACCGAAAGAAGCGGCGATTGCATCAACTATTTGGATTGCTGCACTTGCGTCGCTCGTCATGGGTGTTGTTGCAAATTATCCGGTAGCACTTGCACCTGGTATGGGTCTCAACGCTTTTTTTGCTTACTATGTTTGCGGCGTTTTAGGACTTCATTGGACTGTTGCACTTGGCGCCGTGTTCTTTTCAGGCATTTTATTTTTGATTTTGACTTTCGGCGGTATCCGTCAAGCTATAATTAATTGTGTACCTCAGAATTTAAAATTATCAATAGGCGTTGGCATAGGTTTATTTATTTCGTTTATTGGTCTCAAAGGTACCGGCATCATTATTTCAGACTCCGCAACATTTATAACACTTGGTCATATTGGCGAACCAACGACGCTGCTTGCACTTTTTGGCTTGCTCATGACAGGTGCACTCATTGCTCTTAACATTCAAGGCGCAATTTTAATCGGAATTATCATTACGACAATTATTTCAATGATGATTGGCATTTCACCAACGCCGTCAAGTATTGGCGACATTTTGAGCACTTCACTGCCGAGTATCGACGCAACTTTTGGCAAGCTGGATATTGCCGGCGCCTGGTCTTATGGTATCGTCTCAATAATTTTTACATTCACCGTCGTCGAATTGTTCGATAATATGGGAACTTTGATTGGCTTAACCCAAAAAGCTAACCTCGTTGACAAAGACGGACATATTGAAAATCTTGACAGAGCATTGACGACAGACGCAGTTGGAACCATTGCAAGTTCAATTTTCGGCACGTCAACTGTAACAAGTTATATCGAGAGTGCTGCAGGTATCGCTGCCGGCGGTAAAACCGGATTGACGGCAGTAGTTGTCGCCGTGATGTTCCTCGTATCGCTGCTCTTTGCACCGCTGATTGGTTTGGTGCCGGCATTTGCAACTTCACCGGCATTAATTCTCGTTGGCGCAATGATGATGAGCGGAATCAAACAAGTTGAATTTGAAGACTTTACAGACGGTTTTCCGGCTTTCTTGACGATTATAATGATGCCGATGACTTCCTCAATCGCTAATGGTTTTGCATTTGGCTTTGTGAGTTACGTATTTATGAAAACGATAGGCGGCAAGGTAAAGGAAATTCATCCGGTGATGTGGCTTGTCAGTATCGCATTTTTGATTAATTTATTTATGCGTTCTTGAGGTAAAATGAAAAATCAATGAAAAAAGTTAAAAAAATGTAAAAAAAGGCTTGATTTTTTTAAAATGTTGTGATATTATAACTGCGGTTCAGGAAAGTAGGCTGGAATTGCTGAGGAAACAAGGACACTCATGCGAAAACTTCCTCCGAAATTCTGAAGCCGGAAAAAAATTAATTTATGTAGAGCTTCTTTATAAGGAGGAGTTAATCATGAAAAAATCAGTAGTATCTGCATTGACGACCGCTCTCGTAGTTGGAGCAGCGTCCACCACTTTTGCGGCAGCAAATCCATTTAGCGATGTTCCTGCCGGTCATTGGGCGTACGATGCAGTTACACAACTCGCCGCTGATGGTATCGTCGAAGGTTATGGCGACGGCACTTATCTCGGTAATCGTAACATCACCCGTTATGAAATGGCACAGATGGTTGCTAAGGCTATGGCTAAAAATCCATCTGGTGCTGACAAGGCTGCTCTTGATCGTCTCGCAGCAGAGTTCAGCGAAGAACTCAACAATCTCGGTGTTCGCGTAAGCAATCTCGAAAAGTATGCCGACAAAGTTATCTGGCAGGGCAAAATTGAGTACACTTACAAGAGCCATCGTACTGACAATGCTTATGACAAAGGCAAGACAAAGGTTAATGGTGATGACTGGATCTTCCGTTTTGAGCCAATCGCAGAAGTCAACAAGCATTGGACTCTCCGTGCTCGTATTGATGCACATGCTGACCTTAGTCATGACACTGCAAACAGCTTCAGCTTAGAGCGTGGCTGGGCACAAGGTGACTATGACAACTTCCAAGTTAAAGTTGGTCGTCAACCACTCTACACAAATGAAGATGGTATCGTTTGGGATACTGAATACACCGGTGGTGAGGTCACTATTGGTAACAAGTTGCAGGCTAGAATCATGGCTGGTCGTATTGGCGCAGGCAAAGTTGGCGGTTCAATTAGAAATGCTGGCTCTTGGAATGCAAGACAAGACGGCGTAAGTGCTGATGATCGCTGGAACAGAGCAACCGGCAGAGCAGGTCTCGCAGGTGGAGATCCTTCCAGCTTCCAAGCTATCAACGTACAATATACTCCTGATAATTATGGTCTCTTTGGTGGTGCTGGTTATTATCACATTGAAGATGACGATTTTAAAAATGTTTTCTATTCTGACAATGGAAAAGAAGACGAAGCAAACATTTGGTCAGTAAATGCTGGTTACAAGTTCGGTCGTAAGGCTAAACTTTGGGGATCATTTGCACAAAACACCAAAGCTGATGTTGAAGATAATTCCTGGCAAGCACTCTTTGAATACGGCGACCTCTACGGTGGCGGTAATCAAGGAACTAAAAAAGGTCAATGGGCCGTTTGGGCTGGTTACAAGAAGCTCGGTTCTAATACCTCATTGTGCGCTATTAACTGGGACGATGCTTTCGCAGGTACCAAAGGTATCGTAGCAGGTGCTTCCTATGCTCCAATGGATAGAATCGTTGTCCTCTGCAAGTACTTCAACGGCGAATACATCACCGGCGACGGCGATGCAGAGAGACTCTTTGCCCGTGTTGAATTCTTCTATTAATTCAGCAGCTTAAATTAATTCAGAATTTATAATGCAAATTGCATTTTGAATAACGAATAAAAAATTAACCTCTTAGTCAGATTTGATTCTGATTGAGAGGTTTTTTTGTTTACAATTATTATCATGAAATGCGGTTCATAGCTTCGATTGTGTTTTCACGGTTGCCGAACGCAGTAAGCCTGAAATATCCTTCGCCGCAAGGTCCGAAACCTGCGCCGGGTGTTCCAACGACATTTGCTTCAGTCAAGAGCTTGTCAAAGAAATTCCAGCTTGACATTTTATCAGGCGTTTGAAGCCAAATATACGGAGCATTAACGCCGCCGTAAGCCGTCAAATTAACTTTTTTAAGACCTTCGCGAATGATTTTTGCATTTTCCATATAATAATTTATGAGTTCATGAACTTGCGCTTGACCTTCTTCGGAATAAATTGCCTCAGCACCACGCTGTACAATGTAAGCTGTGCCGTTAAATTTTGTAGTTTGTCGACGAAGCCAAAGATTTTTCAGCGGAATTTTATCACCTGCTGAATTGGAACCTGTCAACTCATTTGGAATGACAACATAACCGCAGCGCGTACCAGTAAATCCTGCAGTCTTGCTGAATGATCTAAGCTCAATCGCACAATCACGAGCGCCGGAAATCTCAAAAATAGAACGAGGCACATCAGTTTCAGTGATATAGGCGGCATATGCGGCGTCATAGAGAATCACGGCGTTATTGTCTTTCGCATAGTCAACCCAATTTTGAAGTGCCTCTCTTGAAAGAGTTGTGCCGGTTGGATTGTTAGGACTGCAAAGGTAAATCAAATCAACGTGTTCATTTGGAATTGACGGACTGAAATTATTTTCGGCATTGCAAGGCAAATATACGACACCCTCAAAATGTCCGTCGGCTTTTAATGAACCGGTACGACCTGCCATTACATTTGTGTCAAGATAAACCGGATAAACCGGATCCGCGATCGCGATTTTGCTGTTAAGGCTGAAAATTTCTTGAATGTTGCCGCAGTCGCATTTTGAGCCGTCACTGATAAAAATTTCATCTGCGTTAATGTCAATGCCGCGTCTTTTATAATTATAGTCAGCAATTTTTTCGCGCAAAAAAGCGTAGCCTTGTTCCGGTCCGTAACCTCTAAAAGTCGCAGCATTACTCATTTCGTCAACTGCCTTTTTCATTGCGTCAACGCAAACTTGAGGCAACGGCTGAGTTACGTCACCAATTCCAAGTCTAATTATTTTGGCATTAGGATTTTCAGATTGAAATTTCGCAACACGTTTCGCAATTTCGCTGAAAAGATAATTTCCAGGTAACTTTTGATAATTATCATTGATAAAAGCCATTAAAAAAACACCTCCAAATCTAAACAAATTTATTTTACAGTTAATGATTCGGACTGTAAATAAAAATTTGGCGGTATTTTGTATACTTGCAAAAAAATAAATCGGCAATCGTCCTCTATTGAGGATTTTTGCCGTATTATTTTATGAATGATTCAGCTAAAGAAGCCTTTAAGCCTGTCTAAAAAAGTTTTTTTTTCCGGGTGTACTTTATTATCATCTACACCGTTCTCAAATTCCTCTAATAATTTTTTCTGCCTGTCCGTTAAATTTTTAGGTGTTAAAACTTTAATTGTAACAAACTCGTCGCCGCAACCTTCACCGCGCAAAAATGGAATACCTTTGCCTTTAATTTTTTGAACAGTGCCAGATTGAATGCCAGCCGGAATTTTTATTTCCTCTTTACCGTGAATTGTCGGAGCCTCGATTGTAGCTCCAAGCGCTGCTTGCACGAAAGAAATCGGAATCTCGCAATATACATCATTACCTTCGCGTTTAAATAGTGAATGAGGCTTAATGCTGATATATACATACAAATCACCGGGTTGACCGCCATTTTCGCCGGCCTGTCCACCGCCGTTGATTCTGATTCGATTTCCGTTATTAATGCCTTTTGGAATGTTGAGCGTCTGTTCGAGAATATTTTTGACTTTGCCTTCACCGTGACAATGTTTACAAGGTGTCTTGACGATTTTACCTGTACCATGACAACGTTCACAAGTTCTTGACGTTTGAATTTGACCGAATGGCGTTCTTGTGACAGTTTGGCGTTGTCCCATGCCATGACAATCAGGACAGATATCTTGAGTTGTTCCCTTAGCTGCACCTGTGCCGTTACATTCTTTACAAGTCTCTAATCGAGGAACTTTTATCGTCATTTCTTTGCCGAAAGCTGCATCTTCAAAACTAATCGACAAATCGTAACGTAAATCAGCGCCACGAATCGGTCCTTTGTTCGCTGCTTGCTGTCTGCGACCACGAGCGCCGCCACCACCGCCAAAGAAAGCATCGAATATATCGCCCATGTCAAAGCCAAAACCACCTGCGCCGCGAAACATGTCTTCAAATCCACCGCCGTAACTGCCGCCACCGCCGCCGCCTGTAAATGCCGCATGTCCAAACTGGTCATATTGAGCACGCTTTTTAGGGTCTTTTAAAACATCGTAAGCCTCATTAATATCCTTCATCTTTTCTTCGGCTTCTTTGCGCTTATCTTCTGAAGCGTTTACAAAGCCGTCAGGATGCCACTTTATAACTAATTTTTTATAAGCCTTTTTGAGTTCATCATCGGTAGCATTTTTATTTATCCCAAGTATTTCGTAATAATCTTTCTTATCATTTGCCATAAAATCTCACCTCTTGAACAATACATTAAGAATGCAGAATCAAGAGTTAGGATTTTTGCTCTCAAATTCTGCATTCTGAGTTCTAAAATTTAATCAATTACGACTAATTGTGATAATAATAAATTATCATTTCTTATCTTTGAAATCTTCAGCATCTATTGTATTGTCATCATCATTATTTGACTTTTCTTCGCGCTGCGTGAAATCTGCATTTGTATCATTTGGTTGACCTTGTGCATTTGCCGCACCGGATTTATAAGCTGCCTCTGTAAGTTTATACAGTGCTTGGCGAACATCTTCAGCAGCTTTCTTGAGTTCATCAACTTCGGCATTATCCTTGAGTTTGTTGCTGAGAATCTCATTTGCATCGCGGACTGCTTTAATCAAATCTTCGTCAACTTTGCCGTCAAAGTCCTTGCAAGTCTTTTCAGCTTGATAAATTGTATGCTCTGCTTCGTTCTTAGCGTCGGCAGCTTCGCGCTGTGCCTTGTCTTCCGCTGCATGTGCTTCGGCTTCTTTAACCATTCTGTCAATATCGTCTTTGCTCATGCCGCTGGAAGATTGAATTTGAATCTTTTGTTCCTTACCAGTACCCAAATCCTTAGCGCTGACGTTGACAATGCCGTTGGAGTCAATGTCGAAAGTGACTTCGATCTGTGGAATGCCGCGTGGTGCAGGAGGAATATCAGCGAGAATAAATCTGCCAAGCGTCTTGTTATATTTAGCCATTTCACGCTCACCTTGTAAAACGTGAATTTCAACGCGGTCTTGATTGTCAGCAGCAGTTGAAAAGACTTGAGATTTACGTGTTGGAATTGTAGTATTGCGTTCAATTAACGGTGTCATAACGCCGCCTAAAGTTTCAATACCGAGTGTTAAAGGTGTGACATCAAGGACACGCGGCATATTATCGCCTTCACCGGCAAGTTGTGCAGCTAAAATTGCGGCGCCAACTGAAACACATTCATCAGGATTGACATTTTTAGTTGGCTCTTTGCCGAGAATTTCGCGAATCTCATTTTGTACGGCAGGTATTCTTGAGGAACCGCCAACGAGAATGATTTTATCAATTTGATCGCCAGAAAGTCCTGCATCTTTCAATGCCTGCTTAGTTGGTCCCATAGTGCGTTCAACTAAATCACGAGTCAAGTCGTCGAACTTTGCGCGACTCAATGTTAAATCCAAATGCTTAGGTCCGCTTGAATCAGCAGTGATAAACGGTAAATTGATATTTGTTTGCGTCATGTTTGAAAGTTCAATCTTAGCCTTTTCAGCAGCTTCAATTAAACGTTGTGCCGCCATTTTATCTTGACTTAAATCAATGCCGTTATCGCGTTTAAACTCTGCAACCATCCAATTCATAACGGCTTTATCGAAGTCATCACCGCCAAGATGAGTATCACCTGCAGTTGCTTTAACCTCAAAGAGACCGTCGGACAATTCCAAAATTGATACATCGAACGTGCCACCGCCAAGATCAAATACAAGAATCTTTTCATCATTTTTGCTGTCTCTGTCAAGACCATATGAAATTGCAGCGGCAGTCGGTTCATTAATAATTCTCAAAACCTCAAGACCTGCAATTTTGCCTGCGTCCTTTGTTGCCTGGCGTTGAGCGTCGTTAAAATAAGCAGGAACAGTTATAACCGCTTGCGTGACGGTTTCGCCAAGATATGCTTCTGCATCAGATTTTAGCTTTTGTAGAACCATTGCAGAAATTTGCGGCGGTGTATAAGATTTATCATCAATGCTAACTTTATAATCATCACCCATATGACGCTTAATTGATGAAATTGTACGATCAGGATTACTGACGGCTTGACGTTTTGCAAGTTGTCCGACAAGGCGCTGACCGTCTTTAGTGAAACCTACAACTGATGGCGTAATACGACTGCCTTCAGGATTTGTAATGACTGTAGGTTCACCGCCTTCAACAACACTGACAACAGAATTTGTAGTACCTAAATCAATACCGACAACTTTAACTTTAGCCATTTATAATTCCTCCAATTCTTTTATGACATATTAATTAATTTTAATAGCCGAATATTTGTTGACTTAACATTTGTGAAAATTTTTCGGCACCATTTTTATTTAAGTGATAACAGTCGCAAAAATCATCTTCAATTAAATCGTCAAAAATAGTAGCGTCAACAAATTTAGCCGAAGAATGATTTTTAAGAATTTCATTTATCGTCGAATAAAATTCATCTGACCTGTCTTTTAAAATCAGGTGTTGACATTCTTTCATAATCGGCGGCAAAACAATTACAGGCTCAATTTTATTTTCCTCACAAAGTTTAAGATAATTGTTTAATATAGCTTTATTTTCTTCAACTGTTTTTGGAAAATACTTTTTATTCCACCTGTCAAAGACTTTTTTTGTGTTGAGCCGTTCAAAAATGCTCATCTTTCGTGAATTTTTTTCCTTGTAAACGTCATTAAAATCGACTTCCAAAGAGAGCAAAAAGCCGCCGTTAATAAATTTTTCATTAAAGAGTTGCGTATAATTCTCAACATTTATCCAATAATTATGCAAGTCTCTAAAATATAGATACCATTGCAACAAACGCCAATTTTCTTGAAACGATTGACTGACGTCCCAATTAAAGCTGTACAATGACAGACCAATTATCGCATAATCAAAGATATTTTCCTGCTGAAGAATCTTTTTTGCAATCAGATAATCATAATATAAATCTTGACTGCCACGCGAAAAATTTATTGTAGGCATAGACAGTTGATTTATATCAATTCCATAAACAAATTGGCTGTTTCCTGTAATGAAGGTGTTAAACGCCGTAGAATTTTGAGTATAAAAATTCATCAAAACGGTTAAGGCGCTAACGTGTTCAGGTTTATCTAAATCCCAAAGATTAACAAATTTATTTCTAGGCAAGTTAAGTGCCTTTAAATCGTTTATAACCGTCTCGCTGAACATTGACCAGCGGAGAGAAACAACGATATAATCATAATCAAGATTTTTAACACATTCCTCAAGATTGAAATAAGGCTGCACAACGTCTTCAGACAAATTAAATTTTTTAATTATCAGTTTTGCTGCTTTAGGATTGTCAACGATAATTGCGGCAATATCAACATTTGGATTTAAGGCTGACAGGCAACATTCCAAATGATTTGAAAAAGCAACTATACAAATTTTCATTATGCACCTTCCGTTTTCCAAATACTTGCCTAAATTAATTATTTTTGATTAATCATTATTAACAACTTGTACCATCGACGGACGAATTACACGACCGCGAGCGATATATCCACGTTGAAGTTCGGCAGCGATTGCACCGTCTTCTTTATTAGGATCAGCAATTTTAGCAACTGCCTGGTGAAAATTTGGATCAAACATTTTGCCTTCTGTGTCGATTGGCTCCAAACCGTGTTTACCCATTGCAGCAACAGTTTCTTGACGTATAAGCTCAATACCTTTTTTTAGAGATTCAACGTCGATATTTTCGCCAGCTTCAACTACTTCGGTTGCTCTGTGCAAATTGTCCAACAAAGGCAACAAGTCTTTTAAAAATGCCTGCTCAATCGTCGCGGAAAGTTCCAACTTTTCTTTTGCAGCGTGCTTGCGTACATTTGCAAAATCCGCTTGAAGTCTGATTAATTGCTCTTGTTTTTTGTTGAGTTCCTCTTTTAACTTTTCAATTTCGGCTTTTAAAGTAGCAGTTAAATCTACCACTTCAGTCTCAGATGATGAACTGGTGTTATCACCTGCATTTGCACAACTTTCTTTATCGGCGAGATTAGTTATCTCTGCAGAGTCGCCGTCCTCATTGTCAACGACAATTTTTTTATTTTCTACCACTAAATTCACTCCTCAAAAGTCAATTAACTATCAATTTTTTGCTGAAAATTTCAATGTGTAAACATTAGCACTAATTAGACAAAAAGTCAAGGTTTTTGTTAAATTTTTTGATTAATTTTGATCGTACCTTTAGTTTTTGTTATTGAAAACATTTTATTTATTGTATCTTGTGTACATTTCTGTTATAATATTTTTAAATTTTTTAATGGACGGTGATAAAATGATTAAAATTATTTTTTCCGATATGGACGGAACTTTACTCGACGAAAAAGGCAATTTGCCTCAAGGTTTTGACGAAATGATTTTAAAACTCAAAGAGCGAGGTGTAATTTTTGCTCCGGCAAGTGGTCGGCAGTATTATTCTTTGCTCAAATCTTTCGATAAGTATAAAGATGAATTTTTATTTATTGCTGAAAACGGCACACTTGTAATCCACAAAGGCAAAGAAGTATTTTCAAGTCCTATGCCTAAAAAAACAGCTCTTGAAATTTTAAAAACAGGTGAAGGCTTTAAAAAAATTTTACGTGTATATTGCGGCAAAAAAAATGCTTATGTTTTAGATTCACAAAATGAACCGGAATATATTGCCGAACTCAGTAAATATTTTACCAGAAACGAAGCTGTAAATAGTTTTGAGGAAGTTGACGACGTGCCAATTAAAATGTCTTTCTTCGATATGACAGGTAAAGCCGCCGAGAATGTTTATCCTATAATCAAAGAAAAGTTTGGTAAAACTATGCAGGTTGTACTTGCAAGTGATTATTGGACAGATGTTATTAATTCCGATATTAATAAAGGCGTTGCAGTTCAAAATGTGCAAAAAATCTTAGGTATAACTCCGGACGAGTGTGCGGCATTTGGCGATTATCTCAATGACGCTCAAATGATGCAAGCAGTGACTTATAGTTTTGCAATGTCTAATGCTCATCCGGATTTGAAAAAATTTGCGAAATACGAAACCGTCAGTAATGCGGAATATGGCGTCTTGGTCGGAATTGAAAAATTGATGAACGAAGGTTTAATCTAATGGTAACGGCAATATTTCCGGCAGCCGGTCAAAGTCGCCGCATGAAATCCTCAACGAATAAAAATTTCCTGGAACTCGATGGACAACCAATTTTAATTCACACATTGCTAAAATTTTCAAAATCAGATAAAATTGATAATCTGATAATTGCTGCGGCAGTTGATGAAGTTGAATTTGTTAAGAAAATGCTTAAAAATGTCACTGGGTTAAAGCCTTTTGAAATCGTTGTCGGCGGTTCCGAACGTCAATATTCCATTGCCAATGCGTTAAAAGTTTTGCCTGGTGATACCGAAATAATTTTGGTACACGATGCCGCAAGACCGCTGATTGGCATTGAAACGATTGACACAGTTGTTGAGGCTGCCAAAATTTACGGCGGAGTCATTGCAGCAATGCCGGAAAAAAACACAATTAAAGTCGTTGATTCTGATGATTTTGTTGTCAATACGCCGCCACGTTCAAAACTTGTTTCGGTACAAACGCCGCAAGGTTTTCAGCGCGACATTTTATTGAGAGCTTACAAACAGGCTGAACTTGATAATTTTTTAGGTACAGATGACGCAAGTTTAGTTGAGCGTTTAGGCGTCAAAGTCAAAATTGTCAGAAGCGATTATAGCAATATTAAAATTACTACGCCGGAGGATATTTTAATTGCTCAAATTTTGCTCAGAGGTAATTAACATGATAAGATTCGGTATTGGTTATGATGTTCATAAATTGGTTGAAGGTCGCAAGTTGATTCTAGGAAATGTCGAAATTGAGCACACTTTAGGACTTTTAGGACACTCTGACGCTGATGTTTTAATCCACGCAATTATTGATGCACTTCTAGGCGCAGCAGCACTTGGTGATATTGGTCAGCACTTTCCAGATAGCAATCCAGAGTTTAAAGATGTTGACAGCGGAAAACTTTTAAAACAAGTTAAAGACCTGCTCAACGATAACAATTATCAAATTGGAAATATTGATTCAATTATAGTTGCTCAAAAACCTAAGTTAGCGCCGCATATTCAAAAAATTCGTCAAAAACTAGCAGAAATTCTTGAAATTGATATAGATTTAATCAGCGTCAAGGCAAAGACGGAAGAAGGTCTCGGATTCACCGGCACTGAACAAGGTATATCCGCTTATGCCGTCGTCGGTCTTGAAAAATAATTTGGAGTGATAATTTTGAAATTCTTGGCACGAATCAGAAAAGACATTCGAGTTATTTTTGAGCGTGATCCTGCCGCAAAAAGTATACTTGAAGTTTTATTCTGTTATTCGGGACTTCACGCAATTTGGCTGCACAGAATCTCTCATGCACTATTCAAACGCGGCTGGATTGTCAGCGCAAGAATGATTTCAAATTTAGGACGATTCTTGACTGGAATTGAAATTCATCCTGGTGCAACGATTGGCGACGGCTTATTTATTGATCACGGCACCGGAATTGTAATTGGTGAGACAGCGGAGATTGGCAAAAATGTTACACTTTATCAAGGTGTGACGCTTGGCGGTACCGGCAAAGAAAAAGGCAAAAGGCACCCAACGATTGGCAATAATGTCGTTGTAGCAAGCGGCGCAAAAGTTCTCGGCTCATTTAAAGTCGGAGATCATGCAAAAATTGGCGCAGGTTCCGTTGTCCTAAAAGAAGTGCCGCCTTATGCAACCGTTGTCGGCATTCCCGGTCGAATTGTCGTTTTACATGGTAAAAGAGTTCATAACGAGGAAGAATTTAGGCAGGCATGGCTAGATTATTGCGCTTCGCGTGGCTATGATATTAATAATCCTGATGTTCACAACGAAATTTGTGACGAGATTGATGTTGACTTGGACCATGACATTTTGCCTGATCCGGAACGTGAAATGCTGGAAGTTATGTCACGGCAGGTGCAACGTCTTGAAAATCGCGTGCGTGATTTAGAAAAGCAATTAGAATCTGCTAAAGCAGCAATTTCAGCGGAGTCAATGAGAACTTCCAAAATTGAAGGCAAAATTGATAAAGTCTCAAAAACTAAGCCTAAATTGACACTTGAAAAGAAGTCCATATCAGATAAATGAATATTATATAAAAAACGATAAGAGCTAATTATAAATTTATTTTAACGAGGTGATAAACATGGGCAAAATGCCTAAAATTCCAAAGAATTTGACTGACAAAGACATGGTAAAAAATTACGTTGAAGAACAAACTATTGAGGATCAACTGCTTAAAGCTGCAAAGAAAGCGGAAAAACTCGAACAGGCGGCAAAATTAGCAGAACCACCTGCACAACTTGCAAAAGCTGGATTTACACCGGAACTTACCGATCAACTTGGCAAGGCGCTTCTGGCGTTGAAGTTAGAATTATCAAATGCAGGCGTGACGAGTTACAATTTCAAAATCAAACGTGACGGCGAACAAATAATTTTAACGGTAGTTAATAAAAAATTTTAGACGCTGCAAAATTTTATAATGATTCGGAGGAAGGTTTTTTAAATGGAAAATTTAACACTGGTGGCAATTATAATTTTTGTCACCGCCTATGCACTTATCATTTCGGAAAAAGTTCACAGAACTATTGTCGGCATTTTTGGTGCAATGTTAATGATTTTAATTGGTGTATTGGATCAGGAAACGGCAATACATCATATTGATTTTAATACGCTCGGTCTATTGATGGGCATGATGATAATCGTCAATATTACCGCTGAAACAGGTCTTTTTAATTATTTGGCAATTTGGGCAGCGCAAAAGGTAAAGGCACAACCTATTGCATTACTTGTGGCGCTTTCAACATTGACGGCGGTCTGTTCAGCACTTTTAGATAATGTAACAACGGTTCTTTTGACTGTGCCGGTAACTTTTGCCATAACTCAGCAGTTGAAAGTTGACGTTAAACCGTTTTTAATGGCGCAAATAATTTCTTCAAATATCGGCGGCACTGCTACTTTAATCGGAGATCCACCTAATATTATGATTGGTTCTGCCGTTGGTTTAAGTTTTGGTGATTTTATTGTCAATCTTACTGCACCTGCTATTTTTATTTTTGCCATAACAGTAGCAATTTTATTAATGATGTACAAATCAGAACTTCATACGCAACCGGAACTTCAAGATAAGGTTATGAGAATTGACGCCTTGAGTAAAATTACAGATTTCAAATTACTCAAAAAGTGCTTAGGCGTATTAGCTTTTACTATAACGCTTTTCGTCTTACACGGTGTACTTGGACTTGAATCTGCAACTTGTGCCTTGACAGGTGCCGGATTATTACTGTTGATAACTGCGACGGATAATGAGGCAATGATTGCAAAGGTACTCAGCAAAATTGAATGGCTTGCAATATTCTTCTTCGCCGGCTTATTCGTACTCGTTGGTGCGCTTGTTGAAACCGGCGTTATCAAGGCACTTGCGGCTGAAGCTATCAAAGTTACAAATGGCAGCGTACCTGCGACGGCAATTTTAATTTTGTGGATGTCGGCTATTGCTTCTGCGTTTATTGACAATATACCTTTTGTTGCTACTTTGATTCCATTAATTAAAGACATGGGCGAAATGGGTCTTGCAAATCTTGAACCTATGTGGTGGAGTTTAGCGCTTGGTGCCTGCTTAGGTGGCAATGGAACTTTGATTGGTGCTTCTGCTAACGTTGTTGTTGCTTCAATGTCGGCACAACGCGGTAAACCTATTTCATTTATCGGATTTATGAAGGTTGCATTTCCGCTGATGATTTTGTCAATCATAATTTCAACTGCTTATGTCTGGTTCCGTTATTTATAATTCAAATCATTAACAACAAAATTAAATATCGCAAGGATTAAATCAGAGGTGATATAGTGAAAATATATCCTGATACGAAAATTTATATTATAAGTCCAGGCAATTTACATTCTGGCGGTCCTGAACTTCTTCATCAACTTGCCTCACAACTGTTAAAAATGGCTTATAACGTATTTATGTTTTACTTGCCGGCAAATTCCGACTTCAATATAAAAGATCCTGTTGACTCATTTTACAAAAAATATCATATACCTTTTGCTCGCTCGATTGAGATGAAAGATAAAAATATCATGATTGTACCGGAATCTTCGAGTTTAAATCTTTACGTCTCGCCAAATATTCGCCGTATTATGTGGTGGATGAGCGTTGACAATTACATTAATAATCTTTGTAACATTCTCAAAAAATTTAAAATGAATCCGCTTTCATCAACTATGCCTAAGTTCTTTTACTTCGATAAAGCCGACAGCGATATTGAACATTGGGTTCAATCGGATTATGCTGAGACCTTTATCAAAAAAAATGGCATTGTTGATAGCCAAATTCACAAAGTCAGAGATTATTTAAATCAGGCTTTCCTGCTGCGTGCATCAAATATTGACATCTCAAAGAAAGAAGATATTGTCGCTTACAATCCGGTTAAAGGTTTTGAGTTTACTCAGAAATTGTTAAAAGTTGCGCCGGAAATTAACTGGCAACCAATTCGCAACATGACGCCGGAACAAGTTCAGCAGCTTCTTGCAAAAGCTAAAGTTTATATTGATTTTGGTCATCATCCAGGTCGTGACAGAATCCCAAGAGAAGCAGCAATTTCCGGCTGCTGTGTAATTACCGGTCGACGCGGCGCTGCAGCTAATCCAAATGATATTGCCATTGACAATTCATTTAAATTCAGCGACAGCGATGATAACTTAATTCCGATTGTAAACAGGATTAAAGATATTTTTTCCAACTTTAAAACTAATTATGAAAGCCACAAAAAGTATCGTGAACAAATTATGAATGAACCTGCCGAATTTGAACATGATGTTAAAGCAGCATTTAGTTATAAAGAGCCTGATAATCGTCCGCCGCGTGCTGCTTTTTTGCCTTCAATTTCTGCAGATGTTATTGAACTTGCAAAAAATCTTTCTAAATATAAGAAACAATTTAAGGTGCAATTTATTGTTGACGATCAAATCGCGTATCGAAAAGGCGTCACCGTCAAAGGCGAGATTATCAAAACCGTTGAAAACAATAATTATTTGAGTATAAATGAGGCTTTTATACCGTTCATCTCAAAAGCTGAAGCCGCTTTTTTGTATCGTGAGCAGCGCATTGAAAAATTTGTCGCTTCTGCCAATGAAGAATCTAAGGCTCGAAATATGTCAACCGCATTAGGTATGAACGATAAGGACCTAATAATTATTTAATATTTAATTTATTTACCAAAAAAGCGGCTTAATATCCTAGCTTTAGCTATGGGGATATAAGCCGCCATTTTTTCTTGCTATGCTTGTAGTAATATTATGTTAAAATATCCTTGAGATTAAGCTTCTGATTTTTAGTATAATTTAAGTGAGATTAGCAAAAAAATTCGTAAAACTATTCATACCTTAACGCATCTATTGGATCAAGTCTAGCTGCTTTTCTTGCCGGCAACATTCCAAAGACAATTCCGACGAATAGAGAAAATCCAAAACTTACAACGATACTTAAAGCACTTATAACCGTCGTAAAGTTGCCAAATTGCGAAATTGCTTTTGCTAATCCAATTCCTAAAAAAATTCCAATAATGCCGCCTATTACGCTAATCATTGTCGATTCAATCAGAAATTGTAACATAATATCACTGTAAGTTGCACCTATTGCCTTTCTTATGCCAATTTCTCTGGTGCGCTCGGTGACACTTACCATCATGATATTCATAATGCCAATTCCGCCGACAATTAGTTATCATTGTCGTCGTTTCGCTCATTGTCTCCATAAGAGATGTCAAATTTCTTACGTTGAAATCATCTTCAGCGTCTTTGTTGATTCTATGCCGCTGCCTCAAAAGCGTTTCAATTTGTGATTGTACTGCGTCCATTTTATCTGAATCAGCAACTTGTACGTTAATCATTCTGACATAAGTAATTCCGATTAAACGTTCCTGCGCCGTCGTCAAAGGTATCAAAACAACGTCATCTTGATCTTGTCCTACGCTGGATTGACCTTTTGAGGCAATAAGTCCAATGACGGTATAAGGTGCATTGCCGATTCTGATTTTTTTGCCGACAGGATTGACTTCGCCAAAAAGATTTGTAGCAACAGTTGTGCCGATGACTGCTACGCGGCTTCTGACCTCAACATCATGCTCACTGAAAAATAAGCCGGATTGTAAGGTTAGCGATTGAATTTCAACATATTCCGGAATAACGCCGCTAACTGAAGTATTCCAATTTTCGTGACCGTAAACAACTTGATAAGAACCTTGTACGATTGGTGAAACATAGGAAACATCTTTGATTTTGTCCTTAATTGCTTTTGCGTCGTCATAGGTCAAAGTTATAACGGATCCTGCAGCACCACGAACGCCGCCGCGATTCGACGAGCCTGGCATAACCATTAACATATTTGAGCCAAGTCGGGAAATGGAGTCTACAACATTTTTTTTAACGCCCATACCAACGCTGACCATTGCAATGACCGCTGCAACACCGATAATTATTCCAAGCATGGTAAGCAGTGTTCGCAGTTTATTTGCAATTAAAGACAGCGCCGCCATCTTCAAAAGTTCAGTAAATAACATTATAAATTTCTCCTCTGAAAAACTACTATTATAATAACAAAAAAATACGCCAACAATCAATATGTTGCCGCAAAATAAAATTTTAATTTTTAAGTTGCTATTATAAGGGTGATGAGAATGAAACTTGAAGAAGTCATTAACGAAAACAAGCAAAATTTAACCTCAACTGATATGGTCATATGGAAATATATATTAAATCATCGTAATCAAATACGCCGAATTTCCATACATGAATTGGCAAAAGAATGCTGCGTATCCAGTACGACGATAGTTAGATTTGCTCAAAAATTAGGTTTTGACGGTTTTAGTGATCTGAAATCGTCATTAAAACATGAAGAATCTCTCAAAGATGTAAATTGTCAAGACATTTATAAATCACTTGAAAATTTTTATTCAAAAACTGTATCAAGTTTAATGAAGCGCAATTATGACAATGCAAGCCGCCTTATTCATGAAGCGAACAGAGTCTTTATATTTGCATCAGGTTATGTGCAAAGTAACGTTGTGCAAGAACTGAAGCGGTTATTTTTATACGATAGTGTTTTGATATATGACATATGTGGAAGAGATGAATTTTATTCGATACTTAAACATGCCAATAAAGATGATTTGTTCATTATTGTATCATTAAGTGGAGAATCTCATTTAGTAACGGAATTTTCACTACAACTTGAATTGAAAGGTATTCCGCTCATCTCGATAACCAGACTGCACGAAAATACTCTTGCGAGTCGTTCAACAGAAAATCTTTATGTATTTTCAGAGCAATTTCAAGTTAATGATGAAAGTCAACTGCCATTTAAAACCATGTCAGCATATTTTCTGCTGGTTGAAATTTGGTATGTCAACTATAGAATTTACGTTAAAAATCAAAATATAAAATAATCTCGTCAATCTGAAATGTATTTTGAATGTAACAAAGTACATAAAATGTAACGCAATTCTAATTTGTGTTAAAGGTTCTAAATGTCGTAAAACTATTGATTTTGCGGCATTTTTAGTTTATTCTGACTATAAGAGTTGAACAACAAATCAACAACAACTGAAACAAATTTCAGAGGAGGTATTGACAATGGTTATCGACAAAGATGTAATTATGCAAAAAGTTCAGCGCTTCGGTGGCGCAATGTTTACGCCGGTCATAATGTTTGGCGTGTTCGGTATCTTTGTTGGAATTTCAATCTTGTGTAACAATCCTATGATTCTTGGCTCAATCGCTGAGGACGGTACAGCATGGCACAGTAGGTGCCTGGACAGTGTTCAATCAAATGGCACTGCTGTTCTGCATTGGTTTGCCGATTGGTCTTGCTAAAAAAGAAAATGCTCGTGCTGCAATGGAATCGTTCCTTATTTTTATGATTTTCAACTATTTTATTCAAGCAATGATGACTCTTTGGGGACCAAGTTTCGGCGTAGATTTTTCAAAAGCTGCCGGAGCTGGAACCGGTCTTACAATGATCGCGAATATCAAAACACTTGATACCGGTATTGTTGGTGCTATTATTATTTCTTCAATTTCAGTTTGGCTGCACAATAAATTATTTGATGTCAACGTTCCTGATTATATGGGAATTTTTAAAGGTTCATCACTTGTCGTTGTTGCCGGATTCGGTTTAATGATACCTGTTGCCTATATCTTCTGCGTTGTTTGGCCACAAGTTCAAGCTGCTATTGCTTCACTGCAAGTATTTTTGACAAGTGCAGGAGTTTTCGGCGTTTGGTTGTATACTTTCCTTGAGAGATTTCTCATTCCAACGGGTTTACATCACTTCATCTATCTGCCATT
>CAJOHI010000019.1 GCA_905234365.1 uncultured Selenomonadaceae bacterium
GGATACCCCAAAAAACGTTTCTAAGTCGGCATTTAACTTAGTCGTTGATTTTAAATACATTTTTGTTAAAGCGGAAGTCTAACCGCTAAGGCTATTTTAGCGAAATTGGTATGCAAAGTCAACATTTTTTGCGGCTTATATCCCCATAGCTAAAGCTAGGGGCCGCATTTTGATAAATTCATTAATCGCGCAAAGATACTCGCGACTGTAGTCATGTGAGGTTTGCGCTGTTACTACCTTGACTTTGAATTTTAAATCGGTTAAAATTGATTTAAAAGTACTAACATTTAAACTTCGTGACTCGTAAAGATGTATATGGCATGAACAAGTTTGCGATTTTTATCGTGAACAGTTGACATGTTAAAATAAATTAAATCGACATTAGGAATTATATTTGAGGAGCAATTTTAATGAAACACGTTTTATCAGTTTATGTTGAAAATCAGCCTGGTGTGTTGGTTCGTGTGGCAAGTATGTTCAGTCGTCGCGAATTTAATATTGACAGTCTTTCTGTTGGCGTAACTCAATCACCGGAATTTTCGCGAATTACTGTAGTTGTTCATGGCGATTCTGGATTAGTCGAACAAATGATTAAACAACTTGAAAAAATGCCGGTAGTTAAAGCTGTACAACGTCTTGATGCTTCAATCGCTGTAACTCGCGGAATGACACTTATAAAAGTATCAGCTGATGATAATAATCGCCTTGACGTGTTAAAAATGGCTGAACTATTTCGCGCACATGTTGTTGATGTTGAGGCTACGACGCTAATTTTTGAAATTACCGGCGGAGATGAAAAAATTACTGCCTTTACACGTTTGCTGCAACCTTACGGCATTTTGGAAGTTATCAGAACAGGTTTAATTGCTCTTGAACGCGGTGAAAATACTATTCACAAGCAACTTGGCAAAGACAGAGAATTTTATGGCAAAAATTTATTATGACAATTATAATGTTGACAAATATAAATAAAAATCATAAAATTAGCAATGTTAAAGAGCGGCGTTTTTAAATTTGTCCGCTTCTGAAATTGAATTAACAAAGTGAGGTAAATTTTAATGGCAAAAACTTATTATGATCAAGATGTTAATTGGGAAATTATGAATGGCAAGACCGTTGCAATTATCGGCTACGGTTCTCAGGGTCATGCACATGCACTTAATCTCAAGGAAAGCGGCGTCAATGTCGTTGTTGGTCTTTATGACGGCTCAAAGTCAAAGAAAGTTGCTGAAAGTCAAGGTTTGAAAGTCCTCAACGTTGCTGAAGCTGTCAAAGCTGCTGACATTACCATGATTTTAATTCCTGACGAAAAACAGGCTGACGTTTACAAAAATGAAATCGCTCCTAACCTCAAACCAGGCAGCGCACTTGCATTTGCACACGGTTTTAACATTCACTTTAAACAAATCATTCCTGCAAGCGATATTGACGTATTCATGGTTGCGCCAAAAGGTCCTGGACATCTTGTTCGTCGTACATTTGTTGAAGGCGGCGGCGTTCCTGATGTCTTTGCAGTTGAGCAGGACGCTACCGGCAAATGTTTTGATATTGCGCTGGCTTATGCTCGCGGTATTGGCGGCACTCGTGCAGGCGTCATTCAAACAACTTTCAAAGAGGAAACAGAAACTGACCTCTTTGGCGAACAGTGCGTACTCTGCGGTGGCGTAACTCATTTGATTCAAGAAGGTTTTGAAACTCTCGTTAATGCAGGTTATCAACCGGAGATTGCCTATTTTGAGACATTCCACGAGATGAAGTTGATTGTTGACCTCATGTATGAAGGCGGCATGGCAAAAATGCGTAAGTCAATCAGTGACACCGCTGAATATGGCGACTACACCACCGGACCTAAAATTATCACTAAAGATACTCGCAAGGCTATGGAAACAGCACTTAAAGAGATTCAAGACGGCACTTTTGCACGTAATTGGCTTGTTGAAAATCGTGCTGCCGGTCGTGTTAACTTCTTGGCACAACGCCGCATTCATGCTGAACATCAAATCGAACAAGTCGGTTCTAAACTTCGTGGAATGATGAGTTGGCTCAAGGACGGCGCTGATCTCTCAAAAGACTAATACATAATTCTAATGCGTATCCATGATTAAAATTAAGCATTAATGGAGAGCGTTGCCATGAATATTAGTGAAAAGATTATTGCCAAGCACGCAGGTTTAGACAGCGTTGAACCTGGTCAATTAGTCGTTTGTCCGCTGGATTTAGTTATGGCTAATGACGTTACAGGTCCGCCTTCAATAAAAGAGTTTGAAAAGATTGGCAAGCCGGTTTTTGACGCTGAAAAAATTGCTTTAATACCGGATCATTTTCAACCGGCTAAGGATATTAAAAGCGCTGATTTGGCTAAGTCTATGCGTGATTTTGCAAGAAAGCATAAGATTAAGCATTATTATGAAGCTGGCAGAGTTGGCATTGAGCATGTAATTTTGCCGGAATTTGGAATTGTTGCGCCTGGAATGTTGATTATTGGTGCAGATAGTCATACCTGTACTTATGGCGCTCTCAATGCCTTTTCAACCGGTGTTGGCACTACTGATTTAGCTGTTGGACTTGCAACAGGCAAGGCTTGGTTCAAAGTTCCTGAGGCTATCAATGTGCATTTAATGGGCAAGAAAGCTAAAAATATTAGCGGTAAAGACGTTATTTTAACATTGATTGGTAAAATTGGCGTTGATGGCGCTCTTTACAAGTCGCTTGAGTTTACCGGCGAAGGTGTCAAAGAACTTACAATGACGGATAGACTTACTATCAGCAATATGGCGATTGAAGCAGGAGCTAAAGCCGGCGTATTTCCTTTTGATGAAGTAACTAAAGCCTATGTCGAAGGAAGAGTTAATAAGCCTTTTGAGCCGGTTGAAGCCGATAAAGACGCTAAATATTGTCAAACAGTTGATATTGATTTATCAAAACTGAAACCCGTTGTTGCATTGCCGCATTTGCCTGAAAATGTCAAAGCCGTTGAAGATGTCGGTAAAATTAAAATCGACCAAGTTGTAATTGGTTCTTGTACTAATGGCAGACTGGAAGATTTAGAAATTGCCGCTTCAATTCTCAAAGGACGCAAAGTCAATGATTCCGTCAGATGTATAATTATTCCAGGCAGTCAAGCAATTTATAAAGAAGCTATTCATCGCGGCTGGATTGACATTTTCATTGATGCCGGTTGTGTTGTCTCGACTCCGACTTGTGGTCCTTGTCTTGGCGGTTATATGGGAATTTTAAGTGCCGGTGAACGCTGCGTTTCAACGACTAATCGAAATTTTCGCGGTCGTATGGGACATGTTGACAGTGAAGTTTATCTTGCTTCGCCTTATGTTGCAGCTTGCAGTGCTGTTACTGGTGAAATTTCGAGTGATCTGCCATGAAGAAGATTTTAATTTGTCTTATTGCACTGTTAATGGTGCTGACTGCAGGTTGTGGAAAACAGGCAACAGATACAACAAGTTCAGAGGGAAAAATTATTGTTGGTCTTGATGATGGGTTTCCGCCGTTTGGTTTTCGTGATGAAAAAGGCGATATAATAGGCTTTGATATCGACTTGGCAAAGGAAATTGCAAAGCGTCTAAACCGTCCGATTGAATTTAAAGCGATTCAATGGTCTAATAAAGACGAAGAATTAAATTCCGGCAACATTGATATGATTATGAACGGCTTAGAAATTACTGATGAACGTCGACATGAAATGTTATTCAGCAAACCTTATATACATAGCGGCTGTGTAGTTTTTGTGCGTTATTCTCCAGGAGAAAATAATATCAAAGATAGAAGCGATTTAGCCGGAAAAATTGTTGGCATTCAAAAAGGTTCAACGGCTCAAGCATATATAAACGATGATAATGAGTTGCGTTTTTCCATTAGAAGCATTAATCTTTATGAAGATAGCGATACTGCATTTAAAGCTCTATTGAATCGGCAAGTTGATGCAGTGGTTGGCGATGAAACTAATGGACGTTATTACATTTTCAAACATCAACTTCAGGATAAGATTTCTGATACTGAGTTGCCGGTTGGCGATAAAGGACAAATCGCTATTGGCTTCAGAAAAAATGATATGACGCTTCGTAATGAAATTCAAAATGCGTTTGATGCGATTATTAAAGATGGCACGGCAGGAAAAATTTCTGAGCGTTGGTTTGGAAAAAATTTAATTAAAAATTAATACGTTTTGATTAACAAGAGGTGCAAAAGTGAAGATTAAAAATATGATTTTGGCGGCTGTTTTGGCAGCTACTACGATTATTACAGGCTGTGGCGGTCAAGATAGCGCTTCAACAGGTGCTGGTAACTCTGGTAATAAAATCGTTGTTGGTCTTGATGATGAATTTCCACCAATGGGATTTAGAGACGAAAATAACGAGATCACCGGATTTGATGTTGATTTAGCTAAAGAAGCTGCTAAACGTCTTGGTCGCGAAGTTGAATTTAAAGCGATTGATTGGAGCAGCAAAGAAGCTGAGTTAAAATCTAAACGAATTGATGTTCTCTGGAATGGTCTTGATATTACGCCGGAACGTCAAGAGAATATGTTGTTTAGCAAGCCTTACATGGAAAATCGTCAAATCGTCTTCGTCCGTCATGACAATACGTCACTTTCAATTATGGACGAATCTGGCTTGGCAGGTTTAACTGTAGGTACTCAATCTGCCTCAACTGCTGAAGAATATATTAACGAGAAGACTGCGCTTAAAGAAAGTATCAAAGAGCTCAAGAGTTATGGCGATTTTACAAGTGCTTTCATGGACCTTGAAAATGGCAGACTTGATGTTGTTGTCGGTGATGAAATTGTCGGTCGCTACTATATAAGCAAGCATCCTGATAAGATTGATGCTTTAAATGTTGTAATTGGTCCAATTAGTCAATTCGGCATTGCTTTCCGTAAAGACGATACTACGTTGCGTGATGAAGTTCAAAAGACTTTTGATGAAATGGTCAAAGACGGCGCCGCTGGTAAAATCTCTGAGCAATGGTTTGGCAAAGATTTAGTAACTCGCAGTGAAGGATAATTCCGAATTACGATGGATTTATGGATAAGTTTTTTGATATGACGGTGTTGATAGCGCAAGGTGCAGCAGTGACGCTTGAAATATTCGTGGTGACGCTGATTTTGTCACTGCCAATCGGCGCACTTGCTGCACTTGGTAGGCTTTCAACTTTCAAACCGTTGCGCTATATAATGGAATTTTACGTTTGGATTATGCGCGGTACACCACTCATGCTGCAGCTTTTATTTGTTTACTTCGCTTTACCTATGATCGGCTTAAAATTGCCGGACATAGCGGCAGCGTTGTTAGCATTTACTTTAAATTATGCTGCTTACTTTGCTGAAATATTCCGTGCTGGTATCCAGGCAATACCTCGTGGACAATTTGAAGCTGCTAGGGTTCTAGGTCTTCCTCATTGGCACACAATGAAGCGAATTGTTTTTCCACAAGTCCTAAGAATAGTTTTGCCGCCAATTAGCAACGAAACTATAAACCTTGTTAAAGATACTTCGCTGATTTACATTTTGGCTATGAATGATTTACTTAGAGTTGCAAGAACGATTGTTCAGCGTGAATTTGACATGACGCCATTTGTAATTGCCGGTATCTTTTACTTAACAATGACGGCGGTTTTGACATGGGCTTTTAAACAATTAGAAGCTCATTATGGCAAATATGACGCTTGATAATGCGGAATGAGGAATTAAAATTGGAAAGTATGTTGGAATTGACGGGTATTTATAAATCCTTCGGCGATAATCAAGTTCTTAGAGGCATTGATTTAGTCGTTGATAAAGGCGAAGTTGTCGCTGTCTTGGGTCCTTCCGGCTCCGGCAAGTCCACTATGCTCAGATGTATCAATCACTTAGAGACCATAGATAAAGGCAGTATACATATTAAAGGTAAAGCGCTTGTCGAAGGTGGAATTTACGTTGACGAAAGTCAGCAGCAGCAAGTATTATCAGCTACCGGAATGGTTTTTCAACAGTTTAACCTTTTTCCTCATATGACGGTACTTGAAAACCTCATTGAAGCGCCTATTTACGTCAAAGGCATTGCTAAAGAAGAAGCTGTCAATATCGCCGAAAATCTTTTAAATAAAGTTGGCTTAATAGAAGTTAAGGATCGTTATCCTGCAAGGTTGAGCGGTGGTCAACAGCAGCGTGTTGCTATTGCCAGAGCACTTGCTATGAATCCTGATATTATGCTTTTCGACGAACCGACCAGCGCTCTTGATCCGGAATTAACCGGCGAAGTTCTTAAAACTATGCGTGAACTTGCTGCCGAACATATGACCATGATTGTTGTAACTCATGAAATGAGTTTTGCCAGAGACGCTGCAAGTCGCGTTATATTTATGGCAGGCGGCGTTATAGTTGAAGAAAATGTACCGGAAGAATTTTTTAATAATCCACGTGAAGATAGGACAAAAGCATTTTTAATGCGTAACAATTAAATTGATAATTTTTAAGATTGGAGGTGCGATTTTATAGTGCTCAAGAAGTTGATTTCGTGCCTCCTGTTTTTTATTACGATGTTAGTAGCGACAAATATTGCCTTAGCGGCAGACGACTTCAACTCTCGCGTTGCTGGTCTTGCTGAAATTAAATCTCTTAGAATGAACAGCGGCGCCGGTCGCATAAGAATTGTTCTCGATTTAACTAAAAAAGTTGATTTTGATGTTAAATATCTTGAAAATCCAAGTCGAATGGTCATTGACATTGCTGATTGTTGGCTTTCTAATACTGTTGACAAAGAAAAAACGCTTCATTCTACAGCGGCTTCAAGGTTGCGTATAGCTCAATTTGACAGCCGCAATGTTCGAGTTGTGATCGAAACATCTGCAGAAAATCACGTCTTTTTACTGACTACTTCAAACAATTATAGACTTGTCATTGATGTTGGTTTAGATGCTGAAAAGCCTGGATTTGCTGAAAAAATTAATTCTTCAAAAGTTCCGGATAATAAACCGATTGAGGTCGATAAACCTTTTGAAAATCCGACTGACAAACCTGCAGATAAACCCGTAGATAAGCCGGTTGATAAGGTTAAGACTGATCCTGTTGACATCAGCAAAGTTCCTGAAGGTATTCCGTCACTTGATAAATCTGATAAGCAGGATAAAACTGACAAAAAGGATAAGTCCGATAAAAAAGACAAGTCAGACAAAAAAGATAAATCCGATAAGCAGGATAAAACTGACAAAAAGGATAAATCCGATAAAAAAGACAAGTCTGATAAAACTGACATTGATAAAAAGTTAGATGATTTAACGACACTTAAAGGTAAAGTGATTGTTGTTGATGCAGGACACGGCGGCAAAGATTCTGGCGCTATTGGTCCTAGCGGTGTCATGGAAAAAAATGTAACACTGAATGTTGCATTAGAGCTTGAAAAATTGCTCCTTGACGAAGGTGCTGAAGTTATCATGACCAGACGAACAGACACCGAAGTCGCAATTAGTGTCAATGGCAAACGTGCTACAGACATTGAAGAACTTAAAAGCCGCTGCGATATTGCTAACGAGGCAAAAGCTGATATATTTGTATCAATTCATGCTGACAGCTTCACTAATCCTGCTTCTCGTGGTACTACAGGCTATTATTTTAGTAAAGGTTCGCCTAATTCACGCAAGTTGGCAGATTGTATTCGTGCAGCACTTATTGAACAAATTAAAACGCCAAGTCGCGGTACACAGCCTTGCAACTTCTACGTTGTAAGAAATACGGATATGCCTGCAACTTTAATTGAACTTGGATTTATTTCCAATCCTCAAGAAGAAAGTTTGTTAAACTCAAAAGAAGGCGTTCAAAAGGCAGCTCAAGGCATTTTTGACGGTATTCAAGACTACTTTGGTTAATTTTTAATTATGTGAGGTGATATAGTGAATTCTGAAATAGTATTTGAAAAGTGGCAGGCTTGCGGTAACGATTTTATCTTAACAGAAATCAATTCCATTGACGAAGTTAAAATCTGCGACAGACATTATGGAATTGGTGCCGACGGAGTTATCTATATTTTGCCTTCAGAAATTGCGGATTCAAAAATACGAATTATAAATAGCGACGGCACTGAAGCTGAAATGTGCGGCAATGGTATAAGATGTGTAGGTCGATACTTGGCAAAGAAGTTAAAAAAGAACAGCTTGACAGTGGAAACTTTAGCAGGAATTAAATCCTTGATTGTATCAGAAAATAAAGTCAGAGTTGAGATGGGTTTTGCCGTTATTAAGTGGCAGCGTGAAATAAAACTTGCTGAAAAAAATTACAATGCTATTCATGTTGATATTGGAAATCCTCATTGTATATTATTTGTAAACAGCGTTAAAGCTGGAGAAGTCGAACAAAACGGTAAATTAATTGAAAATATGTCAAATTTATTTCCCAATAAAACCAATGTTGAATTTGTAACGATTGAAAGCAGGAATAAAGTTCGTGTCAGAGTATGGGAACGCGGTTGCGGCAGAACTTTAGCTTGCGGTACAGGTGCTTGTTCTTCGGCATTTGCAGCATACAAACAGGGATTAACTGATTCAAACGTTGAAGTTGAATTAGACGGCGGAACGGTACAGATAGAAATAACCGATTCAGGAATAATAATGACAGGACCAGCGGAATATGTTTATAGTGGCGTGATATAATGGAAATGGTAGGAATAGGTTTTGGAAACAGTGTTAGAATAAGCGGAATTGATGCAATAGTAAATCCGGACAGTGCTCCAATTAAACGACTTATTCAAGATGCACGAGAACTAAATCGACTTGTAGATGCAACGCAAGGACGAAAAACACGAGCCGTATTAATAATGACTTCAGGCACTGTGGTTTTAAGTGCTTTACAGGCAGATACAATAACGCAGCGAGCAAATAATGAGTAGTGCATAATTTCGCATTTAGGGGGGTACAAAATTGAAAATGAGACGACGCGCAAAAGTGGCGCCACCTGTCTTGTCAATGGTAAATCCGGCGACGGATCAACTGATAAAACGTACGCATAGTAGATATGTATTAGTAATGTTGGCAAGTAAACGAGCACGAGCACTTCAACAAGGAACCGAGTGTAAAGTAGCTAACCATAACAATAAATATGTGACAAATGCGTTTGAGGAAATAGCAGAGCGCAAAATTAAAGCACGTTTAACTGTAGAGGAATAATTTAATAATCAATTTTGAGTTTTGCTATTTGAACATTACTCCAGGAGATGATTTGATGTTAATTGTAATAAGCGGACCAAGTGGCGTAGGTAAAGGTACGGTGTGCAAAAAAGTCAGCAAACTTACAGGAATAAGAATAGCAATTTCCGCAACGAGCAGAGAGCAGCGCAAAGGCGAAAAGGCAGAGCGTGACTATTACTTCATAAATGAAGATGAATTTAAACTTAGAATTGAGCGCGGTGATTTTCTTGAATATGCCGTTGTCTACGGTCACTACTACGGTACATTAAAAACAGAAGTGGCAGAAGGCGATGTAATACTTGAAATTGACACACAAGGAGCAATGAAAGTTCTCAAAAATAATCCCGAAGTGTTAAGTATCTTTCTTTTGCCACCATCTATGGAAGAACTCAGAAACCGTATAGAAAAACGCGGACGCGAACCAAAAGAGGCAATAGAGGCAAGATTAAAAGCGGCGGAAGCAGAAATTGATATTGGTAAGCGCCGCTATAAACACGTAGTGACGAATGATGACAGCAGTAAAGCCGCGAAAGAAATTGCTGATATAATCAAACAGGCGGAGTCTTTATAATTTTTAAATATGATTAAAATGATCTATGGATTTAAAAGGAGTGGTGACAATGTTGTTTACATCTGAATCAGTAACAGAAGGACATCCAGATAAAGTAGCGGATCAAATCAGCGATGCTGTACTTGATGAAATAATAGAGCGCGATCCTAATGGCAGAGTAGCTTGCGAGACATTAGTAACTACAGGTCAGGTACACGTTGTAGGCGAGATAACTACTACTTGCTATGTCGACATTAACAAAGTAATACGCCGCACCATTAAAGATATTGGCTATACCGACTCTCATTATGGTTTTGACGCGGACACTGTAGGCGTTTTGGTATCATTGGACGAACAAAGTCCAGATATTGCACAAGGAGTTGATGACGCTCTTGAAAGCAGAGGTACTGGTCAAGCAATAGGTGCTGGCGATCAAGGTATGATGTTTGGTTATGCAACTGACGAAACTCCCGAATATATGCCGGTTCCAATTTCCTTAGCACACAAATTAACCAGACGTTTGGCAGAAGTTCGCAAAGTTACAGGCGAAATAAGTTATCTTAGACCTGATGGCAAAAGTCAAGTCACGGTACAATATGACGAAGCCGGTGTGGCACAACGTGTTGATACAATCGTTATTTCGACTCAACATGCTCCAGAAGCCTCACTTAAAGAGATAACCGCAGACGTTATAAAATATATCATTGAGCCTGTTATACCGGAATCTTTATTAAAAGATACTCGTTACCTCATTAATCCTACAGGCAAATTCGTCATTGGCGGACCTCAAGGAGATGCAGGCTTAACCGGACGCAAAATCATAGTCGATACATATGGCGGAATGGCAAGACATGGCGGCGGTGCATTTAGCGGTAAAGATCCAACAAAAGTTGACAGAAGTGCTGCTTATGCTGCGCGTTGGGTGGCAAAAAACATTGTAGCAGCAGGACTTGCTAAAAAGTGCGAAATTCAACTTGCCTACGCAATAGGCGTTGCCGAACCGGTCAGTATAAGGATTGATACTTTCAAAACCGGAAAAGTCGCAGAAACTGACCTTGAAAAAGCTGTTCGCCAAGTCTTTGATTTAACTCCACTTGGAATTATTGAAAATCTCAACCTTAGACGTCCAATTTACAAGCAAACTGCTGCCTACGGACATTTTGGACGCCTTGATATAGAACTTCCTTGGGAACAACTTAATAAAATTGATGAGTTGCAAGCGAAATTTTAACTTTAAGCCAAAAGTAAAGAAGATGAATTGATGGCAATATATACATTTACAAAAGGCGATATGACGTTGCGAATACAAGTTACGGAAGGTGAACCATTCTTTCAAAAATCCGATATCGTAACTTGCGTCGGTACCGCAAAGTCAATGATTGAGGACTATTTACCAAAAGATAGATGGATTAACTATACAGGCTTAATTGACGCGATTGATGCGGTTGAGCAAGGCGGTAAAGGTTTTGCCAGAAAAAGAGTTAATGCCGTCTATCGCGCAAGAGTAGACAGGCTGCGTGCTTGGATTGAATGGGAAGTTATACCTCAATTAAGTAAAATGGTTGTCGGTTAATAAATAATTTATAATACTAAAGCTAAAGCAGAAAGGCAGAGTGATAAGAATAGAACGCAGAAATATAGCAATTATCGCACACGTCGATCACGGTAAGACCACATTAGTTGATGCCTTACTTAAACAAAGTGCCGTATTTAGAGCAAATGAACAAGTCGAAGAAAGAGTATTAGATCGTGGCGATTTAGAACGCGAAAGAGGAATAACCATACTTTCAAAAAATACAGCGATTGTATATAAAGGTGTAAAAATCAACATTGTCGATACGCCTGGACATGCAGACTTTGGCGGAGAAGTAGAACGAGTGCTGAACATGGTAGACGGAGTGCTACTTGTAGTTGACGCATTTGAAGGAGCAATGCCGCAGACAAAGTATGTACTTAGAAAGGCAATGGAGCACGGCTTAAAAGCAATCGTGGTCATAAATAAAATAGATCGTGCTGAAGCCAGAATTTCAGAAGTCGAAGATGAGATATTGGAACTATTTATGGAACTTGACGCTTCTGATGAACAGCTTAATTATAAGACGATCTACACGGCGGCAAAAGCAGGAATAGCTAAACAAGATTTGAATGACGTTAGTGAAAACATGAAACCGTTGCTGGATTTAATCATAAAAGAAATGCCACCTTCTGAAGGTGATGTCGAAGCACCATTGCAAATGATGGTAACTACCCTTGAGGCAGATGAATATGTTGGCAAAGTCGTTATTGGCAGGGTCAACAGAGGCAAAGTAAAAGCCGGAGAACAAATTTTGCTTATAACCTCAACCGGTCAATCGAAGTGCAAGATAGGTAAAGTTTATGTCTACGAAGGCTTAAAACGAGTAGAAGTTGACAGCGCTGAGGCAGGTGAAATAGTGGCGCTTACAGGTCTTACCGAAGCCTCAATCGGCGATACAATCTGTGACGTTGAACATCCTGACGCACTTGAGGCAATTAGAGTTGATGAACCGACTTTAAGTGTAACTTTTGGCGTTAATACTTCTCCGCTTGCAGGTCAAGAAGGAGAGTATTTGACAAGCCGCCACATTCGCGACAGATTATTCCGTGAAGCTGAAACTAATGTAGCACTTAGAGTTGAGGAAACGGATTCTGCTGACGTATTCAAAGTCAGTGGCAGAGGTGAATTGCACCTTTCTATATTGATTGAAACAATGCGTCGTGAAGGCTTTGAGCTGCAAATTGGCAAGCCGGAAGTTGTTTATAAAATGCGAGATGGTCAAAAATTGGAACCTATGGAACTTCTTACGGTAGAAGTACCGGCTGAATATATGGGGACCGTCATGGAATCAATGGGAAGACGCAAAGGAGAATTAAAAAACGTTGACGAGCGTAGCGGCTATCAGCGAATGGAATTTGAAGTACCTGCAAGAGGTCTTATTGGTTTCAGGTCTGAGCTTTTGACTTCAACACGTGGTAACGGCATTATGAATCATGTATTTAATGGCTATTCACCGTATAAAGGTGATATCCCGCGACGCACCAGAGGCAGTTTAGTTGCATTTGAAGCCGGAGAGACTACAGGTTATGGAATTTTCAACCTTCAAGAACGCGGCGTCATGTTTATTGAACCAGGCATGAAAGTTTATGAAGGTATGATAGTTGGCGAAAACTCACGCGAAATGGACATTGATATTAATCCTTGTAAGGCAAAACATGCAACAAATATGCGTGCTTCCGGCTCTGACGAGGCAATAAGACTTGTTCCGGCACGGTTTATGAGTCTTGAACAGGCAATGGAATATATTAACGAAGATGAAGCCGTCGAAGTTACGCCAAAGAGCATTAGACTTCGCAAATTGGAACTTAGCCGAACTGTCAGAGGAAGAAATGCTAAAAATGCTAGAAAATAATAATTATCTGTTAAATCAATTTGTATTTCAAAGAGTGAAATAATTATGAAAAAGTGCTTGCCAAGATAATATGTTTGTGTTATAATAGGCGAAAGCGCAAAGGAAGGATTGGAATTTATGGATTTTAGCATCCTCAAAAAAATAACGGACTTCATTATGCCAATCGATGATGAGCTTGAGCCTGAAGAAAACGTCGAGGAAAAAATCGAAAAAAAGACGGAACCGGCAAAAAGCGATACAGTTAAGCGCCTTGAAACGCGAGTACCTCAAGATGAGAGTAAAGTAGAGCCAATGGTTGAAGTTGGCAAAATGCGTACCGCAGAGGGAGGCAGCGTTGCATTTGGCGGTATGAAGTATACGGCATATGCAAGAAAAGAGGAGCCGGTGATTAAAGTGAAACCACAGTTGACGGTGGTCAAAGGCGGTGGCATAAGCGTCAAAATTAATAAGCCTGCTAAATTTGAGGAGGTACGCGTCATTGCTGATGATTTATTAGGCAAAAATGCTGTCATAGTAAATTATGAACTTGTAGACAAGGGAGAACAACGTCGAATTAGTGACTTTGTAAATGGCGTTTGCTATGTAACTGACGGACGTGTTGAACAAATTTCGGATAGAATTATTCTTTACATGCCAGAAGGAATAGATTCGCAAGCTGTAATGGCAGGTTATGCTATGCGATAATATAAAAAAATTAGTGTTTGATAGTGTGTTAATATAAATAAAAGTACATTGACAGTCTTGAAATTAAAATTGATATTATTTAAGCAACTTGAGGCTGTCTGTGTAAACATATCCTCAAGTTCGCATTTTTAATCGTAACGAGGTTGAATTATGAACAATATATTAGAAGGCGTACTTAAGGAATTTTCAAAATTGGCGATGATACCGCGTCCGTCAAAGCACGAGACAAAGGTGGCAAACTATTTGTTAAATCGCCTTGAAGAACTTGGAATTAGTGCTGAAATTGATGAAACAGGTAATGTTATAGGAAAAGTAGCGGCAACAGCAGGATTTGAAGCTGTGCCGCTATTCGTGTTACAGGCACATATGGATATGGTCTGCGTATCTGACAGCACAAAACCAGATTATAATCCTCTGACAGACAGTATTGAATTGATTCGCGATAAAGAATATCTAAGAGCAAATGGCACTAGTTTAGGTGCAGATGACGGTATTGGAATCGCGATAATTTTGTATCTTTTGAAGAACTGTAAAGAACACGGAGCCTTGAAGTTAATTTTCACAGTTGATGAAGAAGCCGGAATGAGCGGTGCTTGCGGACTTAACGCAAAATATTTGACTGACGCAAAATATTTAATCAACATAGATAGTGAAAATGTCAACGAACTTGTTACAGGCTGTGCAGGCAATTTGCGAGTTGATTTTAAGCGTGCAGTAAATCGTGTAAAACCTCTCCAGCAGCAAGGATATAAAATCAAAATCAGTGGTCTTAAAGGTGGTCATTCCGGCGAAGCGATAGGAATAAAACATGCAAATGCTATCAAAGTATTAGCGCAGCTTATGAATGAGTTGAAATGCGAAATTGCAAGTGTCAATGGCGGACGTGCTATGAATGTGATACCTTCAGAGGCAGAAGCAGTTATAATAAGCAATGCAAATGTTGAGGAGACATGCAGGAAAGTTTCAGAACATATTTGCGAAAATTTTGAGGAATCAAATATTATCATAAACGCTGAAAAAATAACGTTGCCTGAAAATGTACTTTCAGCTAAAGATACAAAAGCGATATTGAATTTGATTGAAAATCTGCATGACGGTATTTATGATTCGGAAACAAGCGCAAATATCGGCGTATTATCAACTGTCGAGGATCATATAAAGGTTGAATATATGCCGCGTTTTCATAGTGACAACGGTTATGAAACCATGAAAAAATTTGCGCTGGAAGCTGCTCAAAAAAGCGAATTTGAAGCTGTTGCGAATAAACCCTCACCTGCTTGGAAAAGTAATAAAAACAGCTTGGCAACATATATGAAAAAAATTGCACATCAACAAGGTCGAGAGATGACGCAGCATGTTATACATGGCGGTCTTGAGTGCAGCTACTTCAGCGAAAAAAATCCAAATCTGGAAATTGTTTCAATCGGTACGACAAATTTGAATATACATTCGCCTAAAGAGCGACTGTTATTATCCAGCATTGAGCCTACAGTACAGCTTGTTGCCGCTACTTTAAAGGAGGCTGAATTCATTAATGATTAAATATATTGAAACGCTCAAAGAATCTAGAATGACGTTGACGGCATTGATTTTTTTGATTGTATTTTGGTTAATTGCCGGATTTGGCACCTCAAATGTAGATGCAACATTTTTTAATATACCGTTATGGGCAATTCTCGGTACAGTCGGCGTTTGGCTGTGTGGTGTAATAATTGCTGTGTTATTGAGTCGTTCAATAAAAGATATCAACTTAGATAACAAAAATTGAGCCTGTATCTCTATTGTGAACAGGACTAAGATATTTTAATTTTTAATGCTAACATCGCTCGTACTCAAAGTAGACGAGACGGAGGTATAAAATGGCAAAGTTAGTACCGTTATTAATTTACATGGCGGCGATGGTCGCAATAAGTTTTTATGTACGAAAAATACAACAAGGAGGCAGCTTTTTAGAGAGTTATTTTGTTGGCAGTCGTCAATTAGGCGGCTTCGTGCTTGCAATGACTACGGTTGCAACTTACAGTTCAGTTTCGAGTTTCGTAGGAGGTCCAGGCATGGCTTTTGAAGTCGGCTTCGGCTGGCTATATATGGCGGTCGTGCAAGTCACGGCGGTTTTTTTAGTGCTTGGAATCTTCGGTAAGAGAGTAGCTATACTTGCAAGAAAGTTTAACGCCGTAACCGTTGTTGATATTTTGAGAGCACGTTACAAGTCTGAATTGCTTGCAGGATTTGGCGCCTTAGCAATAGTGTTGTTTTTTAGCGGAACAATGACAGCACAATTTGTAGGAGGAGCAAAACTCTTTGCAGCAGTAACAGGTTACAGTTATGAATCCGGTTTGCTGTTATTTGGTCTTGTAGTTGTAATTTACACGTCAATAGGCGGATTTAGAGCAGTTGCAATTACAGATACCTGCTGTGCAATAATGATGATGACAGGAATAATCATATTATTGCATTATGTCTTATCGGCAGGCGGCGGCGTTGAGGCTATTTTAGGAAAACTTTCAACAGAAAGACCGGAAATGTTCGAGCCTTTCTCTGGTGGAAAAATGCCGTGGACACTTTATTTAACACAATGGCTTCTCGTAGGCGTTTGTACAATAGGTCTTCCACAGTCAGTAGTGCGTGGAATAAGTTATAAGGATACAGCCGGAATGCGTCAAGCAATGATTATAGGAACCGTAGTTATCGGCTTTATGAACATAGGAATTAATTTTGTCGGCATACTTGCTCATGGAGTCTTAACAGGCGACGCAGCGGCAAATGGCGGAGTTGATAACGTAATACCGATGGCAATAGTAACAGCAGTGCCGGAAGAATTAGTAGGATTTGCAATAATTGGACCTTTAGCTGCTTCAATTTCAACTATTTCAGGTTTGCTTATAGTGGCGTCGAGTGCAGTTGTAAAAGACGTTTATGTACATTGGAAATCACGACAAGGAATTGACGTTGCACCTTCAACAATGCGCCACTTATCAATTTTAACGACAGCGGCAATGGGTGTCATAGTTTTCATAGTTGCATTGACGCCGCCAAGTCTCATTTGGCTTATCAATATGTTTGCCTTCGGTGGATTAGAAACAGCGTTCTTCTGGACTTTAATATTTGGCTTATACTGGAAAGGCGCTAATAAATTAGGTGCAGAACTATCAATGATCGGTGGAACTTTGGCTTATTGTGCAACACAAGCAATAGGTTTTAAAATTTTCAATCTGCACCAAATCACGATTGGCATAACGGTTTCACTGCTGCTGTTTTTGATAGGTTCATATTTTGGAAAGCGCACTGACGAAATGACATTAAAAAATTTCTTTGACGATTAATTTTTTAATTGCAATAAAAAACGGTGTTACACTAATCTTAAAAGTATAACATCGTTTTTTATTTTTTAATCAAATGCCCTTTTAAAAATATGTAGTCCTTTAAATGTTTAAACTTCAGCACTTGCTACAATCTTTTTAGCTCCAATGAATCGAGGCGCCCAATAAGTGTTGTCAAGATAATCAATTCGAACGCCACGACTTGAAGAAGTATGTAAAAATTGACCTTCGCCAAGATAAATTCCACAATGAGAAGCGCCTGCCTCATAAGTTGTGAAGAAGACCAGATCACCTGCTGCCAATTCCGCGATATTTGCCCTTTTGCCGAGTTTGTACTGTTCATCAGCTAATCTGGGAATTTGTATTCCGTTTTGCTTAAAGACGTATTGCAAAAAGCCGGAACAATCAAAACCGGAAGGCGTAGTGCCTCCAAATATATAAGGAACGCCTATATATTTTTTGGCGGTGCTTATAAGAGCAGCGGCTTGCGTCTTGTTGATTAACACCTTGCCAAATGGAACAAGGCGGCTGTCGTTGAATGTATCAGTATAATTTGTATCGTTACCGTTGTCTTTGATTGACTTAATAGGTTTTGCCTTCTTTAGAGCTCGCCACGTTGCATTATTTACAACGCCTGTAACAGTGATTTTTTGATCGTGCTGAAATTTCTCAACGGCGGCTTTAGTTTCGTTTCCAAATTCGCCATCAATCATGGTTATCGTGTAACCTAAACTTTTGAGTTTTTGCTGTAACGTTGTAACGTCATCGCCTTTTGAATCCATTGATAGAATCGGCGCAGCGTAAGCAATTCCACTCGGAATGACATTACCAAACATTAACATTGCAGCGATTGTTATAATGTATAATTTCATAAATTAACCTTCCTTTAGATTTTGACCTTACCTAAATGAATAAATAAAATGATTGCAAAAAGGCATTTGAATTAAATTGAAATTTCGTCATATAAAAATAAATGAAAAATTCTGCTTCGGACTAATACAATTTAAAATAGGAAATTCACTTTCCAAAATTTGAGCTGCTACGTTGACTCTCGGATCAGCAGGAAGATCGCATTTAACAATTTGAATTTCGCCCATGTATCTTCCAAAATCAGCATTATCAACAGTTATGTAACCTTTTTGTCTAGGTTGAGGATTATTGTCCGATTTTATTACGATATTCATTGAATTTAAAAGCGTCCGAGAGTTTGCCGCTCTAATTACTTGCGAAGATTGTTCCAGTCTTGAATAAAATTTTTGTTTGAGCAGATTTATTACATTTGCGTCATCTGTAAGCAGGCGAGCTTTTATAATTGCCTCATGAGGTGCGATATTCGTTAAGCTGCTGCATTCTTCCGATGTCGGCAGTGAGTCCGAAATTATTATAAAGTCAGTATCAAGTGCCGCAAGATAGCGTGCAGTATACTCAACTGACATATTACGAGTGACTTCAACTGTCGGCAACCCTTCTTCAAACGGCGGTCTGCGTCGTCCATCCTGTGAAGCAACAAATGCGCCTACAGGTATTCCAAAACTTTGTAAAATGTTGTTTTGACTCTTGAAAAATTGAACATCAAGACCGGTATAGACATGAGGATAAAAATTGTGCAGTGCAGATATGTTTTCAAAATTAGCCTTTGTCTCAATCAGTGATAATAGCAACTTTTCAGTAACAGTTGAAGCATTTAACATGATTCTGTGAATGTGGCTGAGTGCTGCGATTTGTAACGCAGTAAAGCCATCGTCAAGACGGAGCGTTATCTGTTCAAAATCAAACGTTGAGATCGTCTCCGGAGTAACATCTAAAATTATTTCCATGTCATTTTCAATCGCACAAGCTAAAATCGTCACAAATTCTAAATTGTCCGTCTCTGCTTCCGGAATAATTGCAGATGTAAATAAACGTTTCAATCCTATTGAGGCTGCTGTTTCAATAAGTACAATGTTTTCGTCAATAGAGCAGTTAAGACCACAGTAAACAGAAATACCGTTATTCATGCACTTCACCTCTGGACTCATTTAAATTTTTTAATAAATCAATCGCCTTTTTGGCATTGCCGTCGCAGCGTTTGAGCGTCCTAATCGCAACTTCTTCAGTACAACCGGTTGCAGTAATTACGATATTAACAGCGCGTGCTTTTAATTTATCATTAGTTGCTTGAACGTCAACCATTAAATTGCCATAAACCTTTCCGAGTTTAATCATAGTTGCGGTGGTTAGCATATTGAGTACCATTTTCGTTGCTGTACCGGCTTTAAGGCGAGTTGAGCCGGTAATAACTTCCGGTCCGGTAATTGGCGTGATCGCGATATCGGCAATATTTGCAATTTTGGATTCGATGACGCAGGAAATTGCAATGGTAGCGGCGTTAATCGACTTGGCATAACTTAAAGCGCTTATAACGTAAGGCGTACGACCGGAAGCAGTGATTCCAACTAAAACGTCACCGGCATTAAAATTGCGTTCTTTGAGGTCAGAAATGGCACGATCAGAGTTATCTTCAGCGCCTTCAATGCTGGACATGAGTGCTTTTGAGCCACCTGCAATTAGTGCTCTAACCATATGAGGTGAGACGCCGAAAGTTGGCGGACATTCCGAAGCGTCCAAAACTCCAAGTCGACCTGAAGTACCGGCACCGATATAAACGAGTCTACCGCCGGATTTAAGTTTTTCAGCAATTACATCAATGGCTTTAGCGATTTGTGGCAATTCAGCTTCAACGGCAAATGCAACCTTTTTATCTTCGTCGTTCATAAGTCGAACCATTGATAATGTATCCAATTTATCTATGTTTCGAGTATTCGGATTTTGTTGCTCTGTGTTCAATATAGATAAGTTCATATTATCACCTGCTTTTAATTAAGGTATCCATATTAAGTCTGCCAAAAAGCCGTTGCCGTCTTTAATCATCTGCTCTTTGAAATAATTGAGAGGAGCGATAATTGGAGCACCAAGCAGTCGAACTTTAAATCGCAGCAAAGGATAAGAATTGTTGCCGAATACTGCTATTCTTGGCAATACAAAGTGCTGAGGTTCTCTATGAGAGAGCGCATAATCAACAGTAAAAGCCCCTTTATAACCGATTTCCTGCGTCATTGCCTCAACTTCACGAGTGTATAAGCCGCCAGGATAAGCGATAAATTTAACAGGCTTTTTCAGATACCATTCGATTGCTTGTTTTGAGCCGTAAATTTGATTCCAAAGTTCATTATTTGACAAACGAGCATCAATCAAATTAAAATGACTTAAAGTGTGGCTTTCAATATCGACAAGTCCGCTGGATTGCAATTCTCTTGCCTGTGCCCAAGTGAGGTAATTCGGATATAAATTAATATAATCAGTAATTGCAAACAGTGTAACTTTTATGTTATATTTTTGCAGAATAGGATAAACATTTTTGTAAATATCGGCATAGCCGTCATCAAAAGTGATAATTATAGGTTTAGGTGGCAAATTTATAATCTTTGAAGCTGCGTCATCTGAAGCATCAACCGCATCTAAATTTAAATTATCAGTGTTAGCAGGCGAATCCCAAGCATCTATAAGTTCTTCAGGCGTTATGATATTGTAACCATTATCTATAAGGTATTTCATCTGAGCATCAAAGTCTTCAACGGTTACTGTCATTTGATCTTTATCAATATCATTTACTTGATGATAAACTAAGATAGGTACGCCGTCACTCTCGTTAGCAAAGAGCCAACTAAAAAAGCCGCCAATGGCAAGTATTATAAATATCATAAAGATTAAAAAATTTTTCATATTTATAAGACCGCCTTTCTCTGAGGCACCAGTACACGTATCATAAAAATTGTAAAGTCTATTTTCAAATTGGCCACCTCTCTTTATATTTCTTTCAGCAAATTTTCATATCTTTACTATAATATATAATAATGAGTATCAACTGTCAAGAAAAATGGAAAATTTTTTCGCGTTATTAGACTTATTATGACAAGTTATTTTGATAAAAAAATTAATAAATTTTGCTAATTAGATGTTGCCAAATTTTTGCTCATATGATATATAGATATATATAATTTATAAATTTGACAAGGTGGTGAAGCGCTTATTTTAGCGTTTGACATGAAGAAATCAAAAATTTTAACTGCAATTATCACGTTTTTAGTGTCGTCAACTTTGGTTTATGCTGCACCGAGTATTTCAAACGACGGCGAAAAATCCGAACTTAATGCTGACGAAGTTGAATATGATATGGATACCGGCATTGTAACGGCAACCGGTAATGTGATCTTGAAACACGGTACAGGTGTTGCTACCGGTGCGAAGGCGCAGTATAACGTTAACACTGAGGAAGCTTATTTAACGGATAATGTTATTGTTATTCGTGATGACATGAAATTGACTTGCAACAGGCTTTTAAGCGACGGTTACGGTCATATGCAGGCGGATGGCAATGTTCATGCCGAACAGACTGTGGCACCAACAGCTCAAAATCCTCAAGGCGATTTGCGAACTTTTACCGGCGATCATGTAGATTATTATCCGGACGATAGAAAGCATATAATAATACCAGGTGGCGGCTTATTGACAAGTAAGACCGAAGGCACTTTTACGGCTGATTATATGGAAGGTTGGATTGACGATCAATATTTTGTCGGCACCGGCAACGCTCATATTGTCAGTCCGCCGAGAAATTTAGAGGCAGGCGGCGACCGTATCGACTATTACGCTGCAGAGAACGGCAAAGCGGTTTTGACAGGCAATGCTTGGGCTTATCAAGATAACAATACACTCAAAGGCAATCGTTTGACGGTTTATCTTGCTGACGATAAGAAGCCTAAGGAAAAAGCTGATGAAAATCCATTTGCCGACAAGATAAGAAAAAAGCCGCCGATTGATGACAGCCCGAAAGTTAATCAACCTTTTGGCGATATTGCAAATTAATTTTTTCGTTTAGGGTAAATTCCTATTGTCAATTTGTTAATCAACGGATATTTATTGCCAAAATTTCTGAACAGTGCAGCAAATATCAACGAAATTAAAACTGTCAAGACATAAAATATTATTGCATTTACGGCAGTTAATAATAAGTTTAATTTATCCAAAATCAGGTGCAAATAAAATATTACCAATGGATGAAATAGGTAAGCGAAATATGAATGTTTTCCTAAGATTGACAGCAATTTTGAATTGTTGATAATAAATGTGAACAGCATGAAGAAGAATAGCGATGCCGTTATAGTATAAATTACTCCGACCGGCGAAAGTTGATGTGCAGTATTTACAGCAGCTTCCGGCGATAATTTTTGAACCAATATGACAAGATAATAATGACACAATAAAACAGTCAGCGAGATTAAATAGCTCAAACTGATTGTTATTTTTTTATTTCGCATAAATTCAAAGAATTTTTCAATGTGTACAGCTAAATAACCGCCTAATACGAAAATAAAGACATAATGCAAAATTAAATAATTTAGTCGAAAGTATAAAAAATCTCTTAGCCACGAACTTTCCGGCAGTGAATATGTCAAAGTTGTTAAAAATGTACTGTAGCTTGAAAAGTAATTAAATGCAATTTGAATTATCAGCAATGCGATTAAACCAGATGACGAAATATTTTTAACAATCTTAATCCATAGTGGCATAAATAAGTAAAACCACAATAAAATCACTAAAAAATAAAGCTGATACTTCGCCAATCCGAAAAAGAGAATTTTAATAATATAGTCAAGAGTCGGTATGCCATAATTATAGTATAAATTATCGTGAATCAAATAAATCGCAGACCATACGAGGTACGGTATTAATACGGTTTTGAAGCGCCTCTGCATGAAATTTTTATAGTCAAAAGGCTGCGTCAAATCTAAATTATAAAAGAGTCCAAATGCCGAAATGAAAAAAAATATTGGCACAGCAAAACGAGTTAGAATTTCAAAAATTGCCACTAAATTTATATTTGCTGCAGGATTCATTAAATATTGTGAACCGATATGTATTCCAATTACGCCGAGCATTGAAATTCCGCGAATGTATTCAATCGCCGGCAACCTTTGTTTATTTAATTTTGTCATAAACTGAATTATACACTTAAATTACAATTTTGTCATCTTGAAAATTTCTGTTATTCGTACAACAAAAAACAAGACGATAAATCTCGTCCTGCCTGATTAATTCAAAAAAATTATTTCTTTCCGTAACGCTTATTAAATTTTTCAATGCGTCCACCGGCTTTAACATCACGCTGACGACCGGTGAAAAACGGATGACATTTTGAGCAAACATCGACGCGAAGTTCTTTCTTCGTTGAGCCGGTTTTAAATGTATTTCCACAGCCACATGTCACAGTCGCTTCAAAATATTTCGGATGGATTCCTTCTTTCAAGTTAAACACCTCACTAAAAATCATTCTATGTCTGCTGCCACGATATAAACAAATATAATGACATAACATTGTTATTTTACAACTAAAAACGAATTTGTGCAATAGTTATAATAAATTTTCATATATTAAGATAAAATTTCGTCACTAAGTCAAATATTAAAAGCCCGGATACACCGAGCTGTTTTTTCAAAATGGTGCGGTCGGTGAGACTTGAACTCACACGGAGAAACCTCCACTACCCCCTCAAAGTAGCGTGTCTGCCAATTCCACCACGACCGCTTAAGGAATAACTAATATTAAATTTATGGTGCGGTTGATGAGACTTGAACTCATACGCCCAAACGAGCACTACCCCCTCAAAGTAGCGTGTCTGCCAATTCCACCACAACCGCATATTAAATTTTAAACCATTGGTGCGGCAGAGAGGACTTGAACCTCCACAGGGTTGCCCCCACTAGCGCCTGAAGCTAGCGCGTCTGCCATTCCGCCACTACCGCTTAGAATAAACTCTACAAATGTAAAAAACGGCTCTCATAAATTAGGTGGTGCCGAGGACCGGAATCGAACCGGTACGGTGTTACCACCGAGGGATTTTAAGTCCCTTGCGTCTGCCAGTTCCGCCACCTCGGCACATAATGAATGGAGCGGGTGATGGGAATCGAACCCACGTGACCAGCTTGGAAGGCTGGGGCTCTACCATTGAGCTACACCCGCGAAAACCAGCACGATAAATGAGATGGAGCCGACTATAGGACTTGAACCTACAACCTACTGATTACAAATCAGTTGCTCTGCCAATTGAGCTAAGTCGGCGTAAATGGTGCCTTCGGGCGGAATCGAACCACCGACACGGGGATTTTCAGTCCCCTGCTCTACCAACTGAGCTACAAAGGCAATGGCGACCCGGATCGGACTTGAACCGACGACCTCCGCCGTGACAGGGCGGCATTCTAACCAACTAAACTACCGGGCCATATTAAACTTTGAAATGGTGGACGATGACAGGATTGAACTGCCGACCCCCTCGGTGTAAACGAGGTGCTCTCCCAGCTGAGCTAATCGTCCATGTAATGGTGACCCACCACGGAATCGAACCGTGAACCTACTGATTAAGAGTCAGTTGCTCTGCCAGTTGAGCTAGTGAGTCAAAGGTGGTGGCTCGCCCGGGAGTCGAACCCGGGACAACCTGATTAAAAGTCAGGTGCTCTACCAACTGAGCTAGCGAACCATGGCTGGGGTAGCTGGACTCGAACCAACGGTGCGGGAGTCAAAGTCCCGTGCCTTAACCGACTTGGCTATACCCCAAAAAACTAACCCCAAAGACCTAAGTAAAACCTTAAACTATTAATTAAATATTAAGTTTTAAAATGGCTCCCCGAACTGGACTCGAACCAGTGACTCCCTGATTAACAGTCAGGTGCTCTACCGACTGAGCTATCGAGGAAATTAAATCGGCAAAACCTCCCGTTACCAGCACGTTGCCATGCAAGTGAAGAAAGGCGCAAAGGTGCTTAACTACTGTGTTCGGAAAGGGAACAGGTG
>CAJOHI010000020.1 GCA_905234365.1 uncultured Selenomonadaceae bacterium
TTTTTCAATTTAAAAATCACATGCTCCCTTTATAAAATCTAAAAAAGAAAATTATGTGATAAGTTCAGTTTTTTATACATAAATAAATTTGGCAAAAAATTCAAGAAAATGAAACTGCTGAATAAGGAAAATTTATAAATGTATCGTAAATGTCACTTTTTATCATATTCTAACGTGTTTTTTTATATTCATACTTTTTATGATTCTCATAGAACACAAATTTTTAATATTATTTCTTAATTTTTTGATTGGTTTCCTTTAACTTTGATAAGATGATACACTTTTTTTCGCGATTATCTGCGCCTTTCCTCAAAAAGCTAATTCACTTACAATTTCTTGCATGGTCGATTATTTTATCCGATACTTTTTTGAGCAATGATGAATCCATCGTCGACCATTTGGGCATTTATCACATGATTCTTATTGTTCATTATCATTAAATTTTGTGTAATTGAGTGTTGTAAATTAAATCAAACACTTTAAAAAAATTTTTTAATGTCTTGACTTGAATGATATTTTTGGTTAAAATATTAAAGATGTGACGAAAGCAGTGAACGTTACCATAGCCCCGGGCGTTGCCGACTTCGTCAAATGTCGAAAAATCGTCAGCTCCAGGAGGAATAAGATATGGATTCAGAAAATAAAGTCAGAAACAAAATTTATCCTATAAAGACAACTTTTATGGCAAAGGATAAAGAGATTGAGCGTAAATGGTATATCGTTGACGCTGAAGGCAAAACTTTAGGTCGTCTTGCTTCGGAAGTTGCAAAGGTTCTCAGCGGCAAAAATAAGCCTGTTTGGACGCCTCATGTTGACACCGGTGATTATGTTATTGTTGTCAACGCTGATAAAGTCGCTTTGACAGGCAGAAAATTTAAGAAAAAAATTTATTTTCATCACACTGGCTATCTTGGCGGCGGTAAATACGCTTCAGCCGGAGAATGGATGAATAAATATCCTGAACGTGTCATTCAGCACGCTGTAAGAGGCATGTTGCCAAAAACATGTACAGAAAGCTTCATGTTTACAAGACTGCTGAACATCCGCATGCAGCTCAAAAGCCGGAAACACTTGACATTAATATTTTTGAGTCAAGACATTCTCAGCAACATGTTTAATATTGTAACGTAAAACAAATTTGGAAATGTAATTGGAGGAAAATTATATATGGCACAAGTCAGTTATTACGGCACCGGCCGCAGAAAAAGCGCTGTTGCACGTGTTCGCCTCGTTCCTGGTGACGGAAAAGTTACCATTAATGGACGTGATATGCAGGAATATTTGGGACTCAATACACTTGAATTGATTGTCAGACAGCCGCTTGTTTTGACTGAAATGAACGATAAATATGATGTAATTGCAGACGTTAAAGGCGGCGGAGTGAGCGGTCAAGCCGGCGCAATTCGTCACGGAATTACACGTGCTCTTATGGAATTGGATAATGGCTTGCGTCCTGCACTTAAAAAAGCAGGATTTGTTACTCGTGATCCACGTGAAAAAGAGCGCCGTAAGTACGGTCTTAAAAAAGCTCGTAAGGCTTCTCAATTTTCAAAACGTTAATAATTTTTTATCACAGAACCTTTTCGGTATTTTTATCGAGGAGGTTTTTTTGTGTCCATATATTTCAGACAACTAAAAAGGCCTATTCCAAAAATTTGAAATAAGACCTTTAAAGATTAAATCAATTAAATGAAGTGCCTGTAGCAATAAGTCTTGCCTTCGCTCTGGCAAGTGCTGCTTCCGCTCTATCAATGTCAATATCTTCATTTTGTGCCGGTGCTGCTTTAAATGCTTCGATTCTCTGTTTGGCTCTTGCATAAGCCGCCTGAGCACGATTAACGTCGATTTGTTCCGGTTCTTCTGCTGCTGAGGCAAGCACGGTAATTTTAGTCGGCGTAACTTCCATAAATCCACCGGCAATGGCCATTAAAGACTCTTGACCATCGCTTTTAATTCTCATTGCATGCGGAATAAGACCAGTTATTAAAGGTGCATGTCGTGGAAGTATTCCGAGTTCACCGCCGGTTGAACGAACAATCAGCATTGAAATTTCCTTATCGCAAATTTGTTTTTCAGGTGAAACGACTTGTAATTGAATAGTAGCCATATTACCACCTCAATTACTTCATCTTCTGTGCTTTGGCAACTGCTTCTTCAATGCCGCCGACCATGTAAAATGCCGCTTCCGGTAAATCGTCATATTTGCCTTCGAGAATTTCTTTGAAACCGCGAATTGTATCTTTGAGTGCAACATATTTTCCCGGCGAACCTGTGAAGACTTCTGCAACAGCAAATGGCTGCGACAAGAAACGCTGAATCTTTCTTGCACGGCTGACCGTCAATTTATCATCGTCGCTGAGTTCTTCCATACCGAGAATTGCGATAATGTCCTGCAATTCCTTGTACTTCTGCAACACTGCCTGCACACCGCGAGCAACTTGATAATGTTCTTCACCGATAACGTGCGGATCAAGGATACGTGAGGTTGAATCAAGCGGATCAACTGCCGGATAAATACCTAACTCTGCAATTTGACGGCTCAAAACTGTTGTTGCGTCCAAATGTGTAAAAGTTGCTGCCGGTGCCGGGTCTGTCAAGTCATCAGCAGGAACATAAACTGCTTGAACGGAGGTGATTGAACCTTTCTTTGTTGATGTGATACGCTCTTGAAGTGCGCCAACGTCTGTTGTAAGTGTAGGCTGATAACCAACAGCAGAAGGCATACGTCCGAGAAGTGCCGAAACTTCCGAACCTGCTTGAATGAAACGGAATATGTTATCAATAAACAGAAGCACGTCACGACCTTCAGCGTCACGGAAATATTCTGCCATAGTCAGACCTGTTAAACCGACACGCATACGAGCTCCAGGCGGTTCGTTCATCTGACCATAAACTAGCGCCGTCTTGTCAATAACGCCTGATTCAGTCATTTCTGACCACAAATCGTTGCCTTCACGAGTACGCTCACCAACGCCGGAGAATACGGAATAACCGCTGTGTTCCGTTGCGATATTGTGAATCAACTCCATGATTAAAACCGTCTTGCCGACACCTGCACCGCCAAAGAGACCAATTTTACCACCGCGAGAATATGGTGCAATCAAGTCAACGACTTTAATGCCTGTTTCCAAAATCTGCGTTGAAGTCTCTTGTTCTTCAAATTTAGGTGCCGGTCTGTGAATCGGCCAAAATTCTTTATTACCTACAGGTTTAGGATTCTTATCGACAGTACGACCTAAAACGTTAAAGACACGACCTAAAGTCTCTGGACCGACTGGAACTTTAATTGGTGCTCCGGTGTCTTCTGCTTCCATACCGCGAACAAGACCATCAGTTGAACTCATTGCTATGCAGCGAGTTACACTGTCGCCAATATGCTGCATGACTTCAGCAACTAAGTCAATATTAACATTTCCGGCTTTTCCTTTAATCGTTACTGCATTTAAAATCTCAGGCAGTTCACCAACCGGAAATTCTATATCAATAACGGCTCCGATAACCTGTACTACTTTACCTTTTGCCAAAATATCAACTCCAATTCGTAATTCGTAATGCGTAATACTAAAGGAGACAATTAAAATCAATTACGCACTACGCATTAAGCATTACGCATTAATTAAGCGCATTCGCTCCGCCGACAATTTCGTTGATTTCATTAGTGATACCTGCCTGACGGACTTTGTTATAATGCAGATTCAGCTTGCTGATGAGTTCCTGCGCGTTGTCTGTTGCATTACTCATTGCGTTCATTCGGCTGCTAAGTTCCGAAGCTGCACTTTGCAGCAACGCCTCATAAATTATCGTTTCAAGGTATTGCGGCAAAAATTTATCAAGAACTGCAAGTGGTTCCGGTTCGTAAATATACTCGCCTTTAAAACTGTCTTCAGCGCCTTTATCATAAGCAAAGAATGGCAATAAATCGACAACTCTCGGCTCACAATTAATAGCGCTTATAAATCTCGTGTAAATCAGCGTGACTTCGTTGACTTCACCGCTCAAGAAGCTTTCAATAGCAAATTTTGCAATATCTTGAGCATGATGATACTTTGGTCTTTCGCTAATGCCGTTGTAATAGCGCACAACGTTAAAATTACGATGTCTGAAATGATCTGTGGCCTTGCGTCCAACAGTCAAAATGTCGTAATTACCGTTGTCAGCCAAGTTTCCAAAATCCTCACTGCTACGCTCAGTTTTTGTAATCGTTGTACGATGACCACCGGAATTAGTCCTGCTGCCATAAGTGCTTCTTGCCGCTGCAGTCATAACACGTGACATTTTTTGCAAACCTTGATGACGTGGACGCCGTCTCATGTCCTTGTATTTCTTGCTAATGTCAATATTTTCCTTTTCGGCAGTTTTGATAATTTCATCATCATCATCACCGCCGCTCTCAATTTCAGCATGAGCAGTTTTAAAAACGTTACTGGAATAAGCACCGGCTAAACCTTTATCAGCCGCAACAACAATCAATAAAGTCTTGCCCTCATCATTGTCGCGATACTCAAACAGCGGATGTCCTAAATCTTCAGCCTGCGTTGCAATTCTGTCAAATACTTCCTGCGCTTTTGAAGCAAATGGGTGATTTGATATTGCCGCTTCTTTTGCATGACGCATTCTTGAAGTTGCTACCATGTCCATTGCTTTAGTAATTTGCTGAATGTTCTTTACGCTTTTTATTCTTCGGCGGACGTTTTGTAAACTTGCCATTTACTCCACCGCCTTACTCAGCCGCCATTTTATAAGTGACTGTCTCTTTAAATGCGTTAATTGCGTTTGAAATTTCTGATTCAAGTGCATCATCTAATTTCTTTTGAGCCGCAATTTTCTTGCCAACTTCCGGATAACGAGAGTGCATAAACTTTATAAAATCATTGTGGAATTGAACGACTTTATCAACTGGAATATCAGTTAAAAAGCCTTTGACTGCGGTGAAAATCGTCAACACTTGGTCTTCAACTGCAAGCGGTGAATATTGCGCCTGCTTTAAAGTTTCAACCATACGAGCACCACGATCAAGTTGAGCTTTAGTTGCCTTATCCAAATCAGAACCAAATTGAGCAAATGCGGCTAACTCACGATATTGAGCCAAGTCAAGACGCATTGTACCTGCAACCTGCTTCATGGCTTTAATTTGTGCTGCACCACCGACACGACTGACTGACAAACCAACGCTGATTGCCGGACGAATACCGCTATAGAAAGCGTCAGTTTCCAACATAATCTGTCCATCAGTAATTGAGATGACGTTTGTAGGAATGTAAGCAGAAACGTCGCCTGCTTGTGTTTCAATAACCGGAAGTGCTGTGATTGAACCTGCGCCTAAGTCGTCAGAAAGTTTTGCGGCACGTTCCAAAAGTCTTGAATGTAAATAGAATACGTCGCCAGGATATGCTTCACGTCCTGGAGGTCTTCTCAAAAGCAGAGACATCGCACGATAAGCCGCTGCGTGTTTTGTTAAGTCATCGTAAATGCAGAGACAGTGACCGCCTTGTCCTTGCTCATTTCTCTTGTACATGAAATATTCTGCCATCGCAACGCCAGCATATGGTGCCAAATATTGCAAAGGTGCAGAGTCGGCAGCAGTTGCAGCAACGACTATTGTATATTTCATCGCATCACGGTCCTCAAGAGTTTTAACAACACGAGCAACCGTTGATGCCTTTTGACCTATCGCAACGTAAATGCAGATACAGTTTTGACCTTGTTGATTTATGATTGTATCTACCGCTATTGCCGATTTACCTGTACCTCTATCGCCGATAATCAACTCACGCTGACCGCGACCTATAGGAACGAGAGCATCAATAGCTTTTAAACCTGTCTGCAACGGCTCATGGACTGATTTTCTGTCAGCAATACCAGGTGCCGGATACTCAACAGGTCTTGACTCAGTTGTGTTGATAGGTCCTTTGCCGTCTATTGGACGACCAAGAGCATCAACAACACGACCGATCATGCCTTCGCCAACCGGAACCTGCATGATTTTTCCGGTACGCTTAACGGTGTCGCCTTCCTCAATCTTTGTGTCGCCACCAAGAAGAACGGCGCCTACATTGTCCTGTTCAAGGTTCAAAACGAGACCGTAAATGTCATTGCCAAAATCAAGAAGCTCGCCGGCCATTGCCTTGTCAAGACCATGAATATGAGCAATACCGTCACCAATCTCGACTACTGTTCCTACGTCGTCAACATTTAGGTCAACGTTATAATTTTTAATTTGATTTTTTATAATTGCGGTAATTTCTTCAGGATTTATCTTCATATTTGAGCCTTCACCTCTAATCTAATGCTTTGCATTGTTATAAGAGTTGTTGACGGAGTGCGGCAAGTCTGCCGGCAACAGAGCCGTCAATGCGCTTGTCGCCAATTTTAACTATAACTCCGCCGAGAATTTTTGCATCTTCGTGAAGTCGAAGCTGTATTTTTTTGTTAGTAATTGAAGCCAATTTCTTTGAGAGTTGAATTTGTTGAGTTTTGGATAATCCACGTGCCGTCGTGACATCAGCGATCATTATACCGCGTTCACGATTCGACAATTTATGATATTCTTCTTCAATGGCCTCAAAAATGCCAATGCGCCGCTTATCGACAAGCAGCAACAGAAAATTGAATATCATTTTAGACACTTCGCCTTTAAAGCACTTTGTTAGCAACTCTTTTTTAGCTTCAGGTTGAATTTGCGGATTGGCGAAGAAAGCCTTAGCTTCTGGAATACTGAACAAATTCTGGCGGATGCTGGCAAGTTCTTCGCCATAAGGTACTAATTTATTTTCCTCTTTGGCAATTTCAAAAATCGCCGTTGCATATTTAATTGCAAGTTGCAAATTTAACATGACAAATCACCGAGCTTTTCTTTGTCAAGAGAATTTATGAAATCGTTTATAAGGCGCTCATTCTCCTTGTTGTCAATATTTTTGGAAATGACTTTTCCGGCAGCAGCAAGGCTTAACGATACAACTTCGCCTCTAAGTTGAGCGGCAATTTTTTCACGTTCGCGTTGAATATCTTCAGCGGCGGTGGCTTTCATCTGCTCAATTTCTTTCTTGGTTGCCAAAACTGCAGCGTCATGTTCATCTCGTGCGACTTTTTCAGCCTTTTCAACGATCTCTTGTGCTTTAACATTAGCATCAGCTAACTTCGCCTTATACTGTACCAATGTTTCCTCAGCGGCTTTTTGGTCAGCTTCAGCTTTGTCAATGCTGTCTTGAATTTTCTTGCTGCGCTGTTCCAAGAGTCTTGAGACAGGTTTATAAGCAAGGACGCGCAAAAGAACAACGAGAATCAAAAAGTTCAGAACTTGTGCAATGAGTGTCGCATTAATTTCTATCAATCTCGATCACCTCTGATCTAATTCGGAATTGGCAATGCTGAATTAAAAATTTTTATTGATTTATTCTGCATTCCTAATTCATGATTATCCGATGAGTGGATTTGCGTAGAGCATAATCAATGCGACAACAGCAGCGATAATTGCCATAGCTTCGATCAAGCCGACGGAGATAAGAGTATTTGTAAAGAGTGTTCCTTGTGCTTCCGGTTGACGAGTAATACCGTCGATAAATTTGCTGGTGACAAGACCATCACCGATACCTGCGCCGATTGCAGCAAGTCCCATTGTAATACCTGCGCCGATAAGTGCGGCTGCTACCATAATTGCATGTTCCATAAAAATTTTTCCTCCTTAAAATTACATAAAATAAAAATCTCACTAATGACTGTCTTTAAGTGCATTACCCAAATAAGCCATACTCAGCATAGTGAAAATAACTGCGTGAACACAACTGATAAAAATACTAAATCCTAACCATGCAACACTTGGAATGGTCATCCAGAAAGGATTCTCAGTCAGTCTAAGCAAAACGATAATTAAAATTTCGCCTGCGAGGATATTACCAAATAGACGAAAAGCCAGCGTTATAGGCTTTGCAATTTCTTCAATCATATTGATTACGACAAAAGGCGCAAATGGTTGAAAAAAATGTGCAATATAATGACCTTTTTTGAAATACAGACCGAGACAGTGAACCATTACAACCACAAGGAGTGCAAGTCCAAGTGTCGTGTTAAGATCGTTTGTAGGTGAAGCAAGCGTTGGAATGAGACCGATTAAATTGGAAGTCAGCAGGAACAAGAAAAGCGTCACAATAAACGGTGCTAACATTCTTCCACGTTTCCCCATCATTGAGTCAATTTGACCGTGCAGCCACACGACGATTATTTCTATAAAGTTTTGACAGCCTGTCGGAATAACTTTAAGGTTCCTTACCGCCAAACATGAAATTATTACAACAATCGCCATTACCAGCCATGTCATCAAAATTGTCTCTGTGTTGAAAGTCAAACCCAAAAATCTAGTTGTTTCGCGTACGCCAATTTCATGCATAAAATCACCTCCAATCTAATGCTTGATTCTGAATGTGTTATTTCGGAATTTTTTCAAATAAATTAATTTTAAATTCCTAATTCAACATTCAGAATTCTGAATTGTTTTTACCGACCATCTTGTAAGAAGTTATAATTAAGCCGAGTTGAGCTATACAGTAGAATGTTAAGAAACCTAAAACCATTGCGAAAAAGACTTTTTGCGAGATTTTCAAGGCCGCAAGCAAAACGACAAGCAACATTACAAGCCGAAAAATTAAACCGATTAACATTCGCCGTTTAGCCTGTTCTCTTGACAATCCCATAACACTTGAAAGCCGCATTGCCGTTGAAAAAACATAAAATGCCGCCAAAATATAACCTATTAAAACCGCAGCGAATAATTCAATTTGATCCATTGCGATTAAATCAATTAAAATAATTAGTGTTGCAGCCAAAAAAACTTTTTTCACATGTTTTACAGATGACGATAAAATTTTTTTCATGTCAAAAGCTTTTCGACACAAAAATATTTTCTCCTGCAATTAAACAAATAAAAAAGTCTTGTAAGACAATTATAAAGCAAAAAAATAATTTTAATGTGACGACAATCACATCTTATAATTTATTTTAGTTGTAACATAGAATTATATCATTATATTTTTAAGAGGCGATTTTTTTATGGATTCAATGATTCGTCAATTTTATGAAGTTCCAGGCAGGATTATAACGCTTAAAAGTGATGAATTTTTATTTCGTGAAGGTGAATTTGCAAAATATTTTTACCTTGTTCGTTCTGGACAAATTTTTATTACGAAGTACACCAGCAACGGACGCGTTCTTTCATTACGTCTGGCAACACGCGGCAGCATTATTGGTGAATTGCCAATTTACGAAGAAAATCCAATTTATATTTTTAATGCTGTTGCTCAATCTGAGTCTGAAGTTTATGCTATTGAATTTCCAATATTACACAGCTATCTTGAAAAAAAGCCTTTACTTGCTGTCAGTCTGCTGAAAATTTTCGGAATACATATGCGCAAACAGCATTCAAAATTTCGAGATTTAATTTTATACGGTAAAAAAGGCGCATTATATTCGACTTTAATTAGGTTGTCGAACAGTTACGGAAAAGAAGTCGATGGAGGAATTTTAATAAATGTGCCGCTTACAAATCAAGAACTTGCAAATTATTCGGCTACAGCTCGCGAAAGCTTAAATCGAATGTTAAGTGAGCTTCGACGTGCTGAGATAATTGAAAATCGCGGCAATTTAATTTTTATAAAAAATATTGATTATTTGCGCCAAGAAATTGAATGTGAAAACTGTGGCAAGGAAATTTGTAATATTGAATAGATTTTTAGCAAAAAAAAATTGCAGCCGGTAGTATTAGGCGCAAATGATTTTAAAATTTTTCGTTATGAATCTTTTCGTAATGAAGTTTTTCTAGGTCATGCGGTTTCGGTATCTTTTCAAGATTGCCAATAGATAAAATCGCCTGACAGAGATAATTTTTCGGAATACCGAGAAGTTCACGAATATAATCTTCACTGTTTCGACCGTCTTCAGCTTCACGAAGTCGAAGTTGAATCCAGCAGCTTCCTAAGTTTAATGACGCTGCCATTAAGTGCATATTCATCATTGATATAGCAGAGTCTTCAACGATCGTATCCGCTTTTTCGCTGTCAGCAACGGTAACGATTGCACAAGAGGCATTATTTAACATCTTGGCAACACCGACGCGACAATGTGACATTTTCTCAAGTGTATCTTTGTCTTTGACGACGATAAATTCACAAGGATATTTTGAGTGACCGGACGGACTTAAAAGCGCAGCAGTTGTTATTGCTTTAATCTGCTCATCGGTTACAGGTTCAGTTGAGTATTTGCGAACACTGCGACGCTTAATCATAAGTTCTAATAAATTTTCCAATATAATCGCTCCTCAATTAAATTTTAAATATCTTAGTGCCAAAATTTCAGCTACTATATCATCAACCGGCTTCGGCGGAACCTGCATAGAAGTCGGCAGCAAACGGCGCCATCCTTTTGGAGGATTCTTTTGCCAATATAATTTGCGTGCATCTTCCGTTGTATTTCGTTCGTCTACAACTTTTAATTGAACGTCAGGCAGCACGGCTTTTATTTTTTTTTGTGCTTCATTACTCGTCGTGCCATTGCCTATGATTATTAATTCAATGATATATGTTTTACTCAATTCGGTTATAAAATCCGTAAGCGCCGCCGTTGTTATAATTTGTTGCAATTTTATATCACCATTAAAATCAACTAAAACTATGCCGCATTTGTCACGACCTGGATCTATCGCAATAATCATTATAAATTACCTTTTGCTTCTGAAATTTCAATATTAAGGCGCAACGGTCCTATTGAAGTAGTAACATCTCTAGCATAAGCCGACAAAATTATTGTACCTTTTCCATGTGCAACCGCATCAACAACTTGATAAAGCTGACTGCCTTCCATTACGCCGACAGCTCCGGTAATAGGATCAGCAAGTACACCCTTAGAAACCGCCGTGCGATTAACTTCGCCTAGAAAATCTCTGACAAGTCCTTCGGCGTTGAATTTATCCGTTAATTCGTAGGCTCTCGTAAATATAAATTCACCTTTATCGTAAATCTTGTCATTTCTGAAAAGTTCCAGACTCGTCCTTACAGGTTCGCCTTTCATCAAATTCCCAGCACTTATAATTCTTAATACCATATCGCCTGGACTTTGTGAAATCTTCTCAACGGTTTCTTTTAATTCAGGTTGATATATCCAAACTGCTTCCTCGCCGCTGTTTCCAATGCGCCGTGCTATATTCGCAGTTGCTACTTCCGCTAAATCGTCAATATCTTTGACAATTTCTTCAGCTTCGCGGCCACCTTTAATAACACCGCTTGCTAAAATTTCACCGGCACGAAATACTATATCACCTTCACGAATCGCCACTAAACCTTCTCTAAGTCGATTATTTCGCGTTTCAAGGTCTTTGTTATCACTTTTCAATTTTTCGTTGCTGTTACTCAACGCCGAATTATTTCTTGCTAGTTCCTCATTGCTCGCTGTAAGACTGCCGTTTTGTTCAGTCAACTGCTCATTTTCAGAAAATAACTTAGCATTAGCCATTTCAATTTCTATATTTTCTGCTTTCAACTTTGTTGATTCATCACGTAATGTAAGTTGTTCCTTCTGTAAGTTGTCGACTTCTTCTTTTGACTTGTCAAGTGCTTCATTTGCCTGTTGATACTCTTGTTTTGCTGTAATCAATTCAGCAGACAACGTTTCAAGTTCACTTTGTTTTAAAGCTAAATTTTCGTTGAGTTCTTCCAAGCCAAATAATGCCGTTCGGACATTTTGAGATGTCATTGACATTATTCCAATCGTCAGCGCCGTTATTATAAAGCCTGTTATAATCGTTATAACATTTGAAGTATGTCTAGGTCGCAAGCCAAAAATACTAAGGCGTTTCTTACCAATTTTTGTGCCGAGTCTATCGCCAATAAACGCAATCGCGCCGCCTGTTACGATCAGCACCGCTATTAAATATATACCGCTCATTTGTCGCCTTCTAATGCGTAATGTGTAATTTGAAATGCAGAATTATTCAAAACTTCATTTGAATTTTTAGTTGTCTCCAAATCAATTAGTAATTCAGCAGATTTTATATTTGTTAAGTCATTTAATTCATCCTCACCGTTTACAATTTCATCGTCATTCATGAACCAAATATCAGTTGTAAAATCACTGCGTTCAGTGTAAGATGCAGCCGTTTTTAAAGTGTCTGTGTAAATTGTCTCTTTACCGCTAAAGTCAACGATTGTAACGGCGGTATCACTCGCCAAATCTTTGACGATAATGCTGCCTTTGCCGATTGTAAAGACATAATCTGAACCGCTGACGGACGCAAGATTAACAGTCGTTTTCTGATTGTTAAGCAGAATTTTATCGCCTTTTTTGTATTCAACAATTACGTCATTGCCATCACCAGCCGAATAAACGAACGTATCCGAACCACTTCCAGAACTGAAAGTATCATTGCCGGCACCACCTGTTACGGTGTTATTGCCACTGCCACAATCTACATAATCATCGCCTTTACCGCCCAAAATTATGTCGTCGCCGCCTTTTGCATAAACCGTATCATTACCGACACCAGCGTTAATTGAATCATTACCACTGCCACCGGATATATAATCATTGCCTTTGCCTGCGTCAACAGTTGCGCCGCCTTCACCAACGTTAATTATATCATCTTTAGCGCCGCCAATAATTGTATTTTTTGAATCATTGCCGATAATATAAATGCATTTCTTACCTCGTCCGCTTGCGTCAATCGTTCTGACACTTGAATTAACTGTCAAACTTGCATCAATCGTGTCGCCGTCGCCATTTGCCAAAATCAGCGTCTTTTGTGCATAAACATGACTCGTTGCAGCACCGTTGCTATCAATAAATGTGATTTTCTGCGGCGTATATGTTCCATTTTTAACTTTGATAGCATTTTTGACAGTCAACGAACCTGCTGTATTAAATTCAAACTTCAAATCTGTATCACTATTCTCAGCAAAATCGACACTTACTAAATTTACACCGGTTCCAAGTTGAATTGAATCTTCACCGGCGATGTAATCCGTGATGATATTATTTCCGAGACCTCGATAAAAGAATACATCTTTGCCTTTGCCACCTGTTAAAGTGTTATTACCGTTGCCACCGTCCAGCGTATCATTACCGGCATTGCCAATTATTGAGTCATCACCTGTACTACCTGTCAAACTGTCTGCCTTAGTACCGCCTTTAATTGTACTGTCTAAATCATTAGCTGTGACGTTTATCGGCGTTGTCTTTTTTGAAGCATCAATTAATCTAACATCTGTGTCGATAATGTATTCCGTCTCTTTGTCATTCTTTGTTAAAATTTTTGAAAGTAATTCCGTATAAATGCCATTCTTCGGAGCAACGCCGTTTTCTATAGATTCAAAATTCATAACTTTTCCTTGAGCATTTAAAACCGTTAAAGTTGTATCACTGTCGTCTTTAAAAGTAAAAATTACGTCCGTGTCTTTGATTGCATAGCTGGTATAGCCGACGCCTGCAATTTGAATTTTATCTGCCGAAGTATAATCCGTGATGACATCAGCACCACCGCGATAGATAAAGATATCTGAGCCTTTACCGCCAGTTAAGGTATCGTTAGTTTGAGCAGACAAAGTATTAGCACCACTGACACTGAAAATCATACTGCCATCTAAGATATCTTCTCCAGCACCGCCTATCAACACATTATTATTGTCGTTGCCAATTATTTTAATTGGAGCCTTTGCCTTGCGACTTGAAGCATTAAACGATACCATAACGGTTAAATCAGTAGATTCATTACCATCAACTATATCAGGAGCCTTTGCGCCTAAAATTGTTTCTTGATAATCAGCATAAACACTCGTTGAAGTTGAAGCGCCGTTAATTATCGTCGTTATCTTTTTATTCTTACCATTGACCACTCTTAATGAATCAAGAGTATCATTATCGCCAAAAGTGAAAACCACATCAGAATTATCAACATGATAAGTGTCATAATTTGAATGAATAATCTCTATTACATCTTGTTTTGGATTATAATCAACAATAACATCATGACCACTGCGATAAATAAAAGTGTCAGCACCGTTACCGCCTTTTAATGTATCATTGCTCCTTTGTAAATTTATATCCGGACTTCCGGCACCACCGCCGCCGTCTAACTCGTCAACACCTTTACTGCCAATTATATAATTGTTAATTGTACTATTTCCCGTAATTGCGATCGGATTTTTGGCTGTACGTGCAGAAGCATCGATCGTTTCAAAAATGGTATTTGCCGCATTGAAATTAGTCACACCGTTATCTTCATCAATGTTATAAAAAGTTTTGACTTTAGGATCACTGTAAATCTTTGACTTACTTGTATCATTACCATTGAGATTCAAGACGGTTATATATTTATCCTTGCCGTTTACAATTCTCATGATTGGTGTAACGGTAGTATCTGTGGAAGTCTTTTGCAAAATTATATCCTTGTTGTCAATCATGTAAGTATCAAAGGCGTCATCTGCTATTTGAATTGAATCGGTATTATTTTTTGCGTTTGAAAAATCTGTAATAACGCTGTAACCGCCATTATATACGAAAATGTCGTTGCCTTTTCCACCTGTTAAAGTGTTGATACCGTCTGAACCACCATTAATTATATCGTCTCCTGCACCGCCGTTGATTGAGTTGCTTATGGAATTTCCAACTATTGTTATTGGAGATTTATTGCGTTTTGAGGCATCAACTATAGTAACGTCACTGTTGACTGTTGTACTCAAGTTGATTGTATCACCATCAGCATTTGCAACTGTCAACGATTTTTGAGAATAAACCTGTGAAGTTGTGATATCGTTAATGGAAAAAGTTAATTTTTGAGGTGTATAAGAAGATTTGGCTTTTTTGACGGCATTTTTAACAGTCAAAGTTCCGGTTGAGTTAGTACCGTTTGCAATCGTGAAAATAACGTCTGTTTCCACATCAGAATTGACAGAAGCGTTAATTAATTCAAAGCCGGAAGCAATAGAAATTGTATCCTGACCTGAAGTATAATCATTAATTACATCATCACCGCCGCTATAAATGAAAACATCAGCACCTTTGCCGCCAATCAATACATCATCAGAAATGCCGCCGCCATCGAGAGTATCACCACCTTTACCGCCTTTAATTGTGTTATTTTTTTCAGCATGACCTGTAATTTGAATCGGATTTTTCGCGGTACGTCTTGTTGCGTCAATCGTTAAAACTCTATTCGCCATGACATCAAAAGATTGAGAATATGAAGTAATTTCGTTATCTTCGTCAGTATTATAAAAAATCTTTTCTGTAGGATCATTATAATTATGTGAGAGAGTCGAAATTGTATTTCCAGCTGTATCGACAAAGGTAATATACTTATCTTTACCATTAACTACGGTTATAGTGCCGGCGATGACAGTATCCGTGTCAACTAATGGAATGATGATATCAGAACCGCTAACAGAATACTCGTTTGATGCAGCTAAAGTTGTGTTAAGTTGAATTAAATCAGAATTAACTTTTCCAACGGTATAATCGCCAATGGTATCATTTCCGTCGCTATAAATAAACAGGTTGTAACCTTTTCCGCCAACTAAACTGTCATTACCAACGCCGCCGTTGAGAGTGTCAGCACCTTTGCCGCCAACTAAAATGTTATTGAGTTCGTTGCCAAGAATGTAAATTGGATCTTTTGCCGTACGTTTTGACGCATTTGCCTCAGCAATATCTGCCGTTAATTCAGAGTTGAGATTTACAGAAGCGCCGTCACCGTCAGCAATATTCATAACAGCAACACCAAATACGCGATTAATCACATTTCCGGCTGTATCAGCAACTGTCAATTTTTTTCCGGTAACTACGCCATTTTTATTGATGGTAGCGGAGTTCAAGACCGTAAGTGAGCCGGATTTACTTGTAACTGTATCAAGTGTGCCAATTATAACATTGTTGTTATTAAAATCTACACTTGACGAGACAAATTTAATTCCGCTGCCAAGCTGGATTGTATCTTTGCCAACTTGATAATCAGTAATAACATCATTTCCGCCGCTGTAATTGAAAGTGTCTTTACCTGCGCCGCCGATAAGCGTATCATCTGAAGACTTGCCGCCGTCGAGAACGTCTCCACCTTTGCCGCCTTTTATTGAGTCAGGCAAATCATTGCCCGTAATATTTATAGCCATTTTTCTCTTTGAAGCGTCAATAACATTTGTAATTTTGGAAATGCTTTCACTTGTGATTGTCGAGTTGGCTTCATCTGTCAAAGTTATTTGCGTTGAGTCAAAATTATAAGTCATACCTGTTCCAACAGTATCGTTAATATTTGTATTTAAGGTTGAATATTGTTTTGCAAGATAGCGAAGAAATATATAACCGGCAGCATAGGCATTGACACTGGAGCCGCTGAAGTCTTTAAGATTTAAAGCATTTTTGAGTTTTTTAGGCGTTTTGACAAGTTCTTTAATAGTTGAATATCTTTCGTCGTCAATACCATGAGTAAGTTCTGCTACGCCTTCACGAATAAATCTGGGCATGCTTGCAAAATTTTTAATATTTGCCGCCATGACAGCATGCGTGAGTTCATGAGCTAATGTCCTATCTAAATAACCGGCGCCCTGTGTTGGCGATATGCCGTCAGGATTCTTTTCAACGCTTTCTATTGAGCTGTAATAGCGCATGTTAATATCAAGTTCAAGGGAATCGCAAATGCCATCAGCATTTTGAATCCATGCCACTTGAGCAAGAAAATCACTTTTGCTGTTGACAAATTTTACATTTATACTTTGACAAGTTGGAGACGCTCCGAGTGTTTTATCAAAGGTAAAGTTGTTGCCATAAGATAAAGCGTTAAGTTGAAGACCTAAATTAAGCCACCAAGAATGTAAACCGTTAATAATTTGCAATTCTTCGCCGCTGATTTGACCGCCATTTGCACCTTCATTTGGATATTGAATTGACAGACCTAAGAAAGTATCCGAGCCACCTGCAAGCGTCGTAATATAAGCAGTATTTTCATTGACGATTGAACTTGCTGTCTTAACGGAAGAATCACCTGCGTCCCAACCAGTTATAGCACCAGTATCATCGTTATCTAAATTAATGCCGCAATAATCAGTTAAAAAGTTGGAATTTTTAGCATCTGCTACAATTTGTGTAATTAAAGCGGAAGTAGTCAAAGTAGTGTCACTCGTCGCCGCCTGAACAGCCTCATCAAGTGCCTCTGTACCAGTTTTTTCGGTACTGTCCAGTGCCGCCATAAATTTTTTAATTACATCTTGCGGCGTCACAATATAAGAATTGCCATAAACTTTTGTTACGGCAGGATTATTGCCTTCTTTGACCGTTATATTGTGACCGACCATATTTTTGACACGAACGATAGAATCAGAAGTTTTTAAAATTACATCGTTATTGCTTGTCAAACTTTCAGTTATTGCGCCGGTTAAATTAATTGTGTCTGCGAGGTCGTAATTGTTTATGACAGCATATCCGCCATTTATTTTGAAATTGTCAATGCCTGTTGAACCGCCAAGTGTATAAATCCCTTCACTGCCAGTAATAGTTGTAACTACATTTGCCGAATTATAACTCTCAAAAGAAATTGAACCGCCATTTTGTACTTCCGCATCAACCGTAATATTAGAATATAATTTAACCAAAGTTGAGCCTTCGCCGGCTTCTACAACGGTTGTATCCGAGTTCAACAAACTAACCGTATCATTACCGCTGCCGCTATTTATAGTTACAATAGTAGTTGTAGGTGAAACTGTAATTGAATCGTTGCCTTCGCCGCCAAAGATTGAAACATTTGAGCATTCTTGCTGAGTAGAAATTTTATCGTTGCCTTTTCCGCCGTCAATCGTAACATTTGACGCTAAATTGTTTATAACATCATTACCGCCGAGTGCATTTATAATAACATCTATTCCATAATTTGTAATTGTATCTTTTTTTGCGGTTCCTTTAACAGTGGTACTGTTTACGCTATTGTTGATTTTGCCCATGATAATACGACCTCCTTATCATAACAATGCCAATAATTAAGCATATTATATATTTGAGTTTTAAGTTTATCAAGATATTTTTATTTAAAAATTTATTAAAAGTTCTTGACATGATAAATTTTTTTTTGTAGTATCATTATAAAATTGTTAATGTTAAAAAAATTTTAGTTTTTGTCCTAAAAATATTTCGTAATTTTTTTAAAGTTTCAAAAGAGTTTTTTGTAAATTTGTCTTGAGGAAAATAAAAAGTTTTTCTGTTTGGAAGGGTGATTAATATGGCAATCGGAATGAATGGCGTAAATCCAGGTTTGAATAATCTCAATCGTATTCATAATGCTTCACAAAACAGTATTAATCGAATTGCTACCGGTTCGAGATATAATCAGGCTTCGCAAGGTGCCAGCGAGTATGCTATAAGTCAGCGCATGTCAAATAATATTCGCAGCACCGGTCAGTCAATTCAAAATACGCAAAATGTTAATGCCATGTTACAAACAGCTTCAGGCGCTGCAAATAACACAGTCCAGGCTTTAGCAACAATTCGCGAAAATCTTATCAACGCTGCAAATGATTCAAACAACGCATCAGATCGCAATGCTTTGCAGAATAATATCAACCAAATGATTAGGCAGATCGACGAAAATGCCGGTGTCCAATATAATGGACAAAATTTGCTTGACGGTTCAAGAAATGTTACAGTTGCAGGCATTACCGGTTATGAAAATGTCAACGTCGGTTCTTTGACCAGCAGAGATTTAGGTTTAACTGACGAGCAAGGTAACTCGACAATTAATTTAAATGATCGCGATTCAATTCAGTCAGCACTTGACAGAGTTGGCGCTGCACTTGAAACGGCACAAGGTACAGCAGATACAATCAGTGCTGCACAGGAAAATAACGCCTTTAGTGCTGCTCTTGATGAAGTTACAACTATTGGTGCTCAACAACAACGCCTTGAATTTCAGGCACAAAATTACATGTCAATGGAAGAAAACGAGACTAATGCTTTGAGCAATTTAAATGATACGGATATTGCGAGAGAAGTTACAAATCTTCGTTCACAGCAAACGCAAGAACAGTTGGCACTTTACGCAACTAAAATGTATAATCAAAATCGTGCCAATGTCCTTAATTTGCTGCAATGAATTTTAAATGATTTTTTGTAGTTAAAGCAAAGCGGGCATAATTCATCGGTAGAATGTCAGCTTCCCAAGCTGAATAGGTGGGTTCGATTCCCATTGCTCGCTCCAAAATGACCAATAAAGCCGATAACCTTACGGTTGTTGGCTTTTATAGTAGAGGATTTTTTAAATGATTTTTGAGTCTTCCAACATTGAAAATTATTATATTGCTTCATTGTGCTTGAGTGAAGGTATTGGCAGTCGTCGTGCAAAATATTTGCTTCAATATTTTGGCAGTGCTAAAGCTGTCTGGTCAGCAACTACAGAAGAACTGAAAAGAGTTAAATTGCCTCCTCGTTATATAGAAGCATTGATAAATTTTCGTCATCTCCATCCAAATTGTCCTGAACAACTTTTTGATTATTGCGAATTGAAAAAAATAAAATTGTGCAGCTTCAAAGATGATATTTATCCAAAAATTTTAAAGCATACTGATGATTGTCCTGTTATACTATATTACAGAGGTGAACTCAAGCCGGAAATTCCAAGAATAGCAATAGTCGGTACACGTCTACCTACAACTGAAGGTAAAAAAACAGCAACAAGATTGGCAGAAGATTTAGCACGCAATGGAATTACAATAGTGTCAGGCGCAGCTTACGGAATAGATATAGCAGCACATGAAGGCGCATTGAAAAAAGGCAGGACGGTTGCTATACTTGGCTGTGGTTTAGAAGCATCTTTACAATCTGACAGGAAGCGATTACTTGAAAAAATAGCAGAAAATGGCGCTGTTATTTCGGAATATTCTCCAAATACGAATGCCTCAAAATCTACCTTTCCAATCAGAAACAGAATTATAGCAGGTCTTTCGATTGGAGTTGTGGTCGTTGAAGCAGGCGAAAGCAGCGGTGCAATGAATACTGCTCAACATGCCGGAGATTATGGCAGATTGCTTTTTGCTGTACCAAGCAGCATTTACAATGAAAAAGGTCGCGGTTGTCATGAATTGATACGCGATGGTGCAATTTTGACCAGAAATGCCGGAGATATTTTAGAATATTGCAATTTAAATATCGAAGATAATTTTAATAGTGACGTTGCTAATGACGTTAAGGAAAATAATAATTTACAGGACACGATAATTGAATTACCGCCACTTGAAGGCAATGAAGAAAAAATTTTTAATTTGATTCAGTCCGAAAATGGCATTTCACCTGAAGAAATTTCAATGCAGATTGATGATATAGATATATCTGAAATAACTACGATTTTGTTAAATTTAGATATGAATGGCTATATAAGCGAAAATGATTTTGGTAAATACATTTGCAATTAAAACAACTATTAATTTTTTTGAGGAGAGATTAGTATTAATGGCAAAAAAGAAAAAAATTGAACAACCTAAGACTTTAATATTGACAGACACGGCAGAAAAAGCAAGAACTATTAAAAAATTTGTAGGTCGGCAATATATAGTTATGTCGTCCAATGGCTTTTTACGTGACCTGCCAAAAACTCAAATTGGAATAGATGAGGAAAATAATTTTGAGCCGAAATATATTACAGTTCGCGGTAAAGGCGAACTATTAAAGCAACTGAGCAAAGAAAGTCTCAAAGCGCGTCGAATATATGCAGCAACAAATCTCGATCCAGAAGGCGAAATGATAGCCAAGCATTATTGCGATCTTTTTGGAATAAATCCGAGTTCAAATTTTCGTTTAGTGCTGAATGAGATAACTAAAGAAAGTATTAAATCAGCGATACAATCAGCACGAGTGATTGATACAAAATTAATTGATGAATATGAAGTTAGACGCGCAGTTAATCGGCTGTTTAAATTTAAACTTTTGCCTATTTTGAGTGCAAAAATTTACAGAGGAATATCAATAAATTTAATGCCGGCATTGATTTTAAAGATGATTTGCGAACAGGAAAAAAAATTACAGCCACTTAACGACTTATTGAGCGATAGAGCTGCTGAAAAATTCGATAAGCCACTGAGTCTAAAAAATTTGCAAATGTTGGCAGTAAAAGATTTAAATTTAAGTATAGGCACCGTCTCAATCACGATAAAGCAACTTTATGAAGGTTTAAGTATCGACAATATTTATCAAGGTCTCATAACTTTCTATAAAGGACAGGATATTCAACCGTCAAGTGAAATGTACGAGCCGGAAAAGTTAGAAAAATTTTTGACTCCGAATCAGTTAAAATTATATAAATTAATATGGCAGCATTATAAAAATGAGCCGACGGAAATAATTCCGGATTCAAAATACAGCACAATGACGCGATACAATGATTTTTTACTGATGTGCGAATTGGAATCAAAAGGTATAAATTGGGCTGATAAATTTGCAGTCTCTTTAAATTCAATGTTGAAACGAAAATATATTGAATTGACGCCGGAAGGTTACAAGCCAACTAAATTGGGACTTGAAATCATGAAGGTATTGAAGGAAAATTTTTCAACAATTATAAATTTTAATACGTTAAATAAATTAGAAACGCAAATTTCAAAAGTTGCGACAGGTAAAATTGATAAAATTAATGCTATTGTTGCGTTTTATAAACAATTCAATAATTTAGTTAAAAAGGCTATTGATAAATTTGGCGATGACTTGACGCCAAAAGAACCGCCGATTATTGAGACTGACGAAATTTGTGACAAATGCGGTCGAAAAATGGTACTTAGGCATAGCAGATACGGTCAATTTTTAGCTTGTTCCGGCTATCCTGATTGTAAAAACACTAAACCTTATTTTGAGTACGTTGAGGCAAAATGTCCGAAATGTAAAGGAAGATTAACTAAGCAACCTCGCAGCAAAGGTCGAAGTCTCTACATTTGTGAAAATAATCCTGCTACTTGCGACTTCAGTACATGGGATGAACCTCAAAATAAAGTATGCGATAAATGCGGATCAACGCTGTTTGTCCATAAATTTAAGGACAGAGCAGGCATGATTTATTGCGGAAATGAAAAATGTGACACTCGCAAGGAACACCCAATAAACGTTATTAAAGAACACCAACGCCGTAAATTTGAAGAAAAAATAAAGAAAAAGTAATTATATAACAGGAGTAGTAAAGTTGAAAAAAATTCATATAATTGGCGCAGGTCTTGCAGGAAGTGAAGCGACGTGGCAGGCAGCTAAACGCGGCGTCGAAGTTGTTTTACATGAAATGCGGCCAATCAAAATGACACCGGCTCATAAGACAAGAGATTTTGCTGAATTAGTTTGCAGTAATTCACTTAGAGCGGCAAGTTTAGAAAATGCAGTTGGCGTCCTTAAAGAAGAAATGCGTAAACTTGATTCTTTGATAATGCAGGCGGCTGATTCGACAAAAGTTCCTGCCGGCGGTGCTTTGGCGGTTGACAGGCATGATTTTAGCAAATACATAACTGACAAGTTGAAATCTCTTTCTAATGTTACAGTAGTCAATGAGGAAATTGAAAGTATTGATGACTTGGTGTCAAGTGAAAATATTTTAATTGTTGCGAGCGGACCTTTAACGAGCGGAAAATTAGCTGATAATCTTAAAAAATATATTGGCGATGATTCGCTTTATTTTTACGACGCAGCAGCGCCTATAGTTACGCTTGAGTCGATTGATTTTAATGTGGCTTTTCGTGCGTCACGTTATGACAAAGGCGGCGACGATGCCTATATAAATTGTCCAATGAATCGCGAAGAATACCTGGCATTTCGCGAGGCACTTGTCAATGCTGAAAAGGCTAAAACTCATGATTTTGAGCGTGAGATATTTTTTGAAGGCTGTCTGCCGATTGAAGTAATTGCTTCACGTGGTGAAGATACGCTGAGATTTGGTCCGATGAAACCCGTAGGCTTAATAAATCCGCATACTGACGAAACACCTTATGCCGTCGTTCAACTTCGTCAAGATAATAGAGAAGCGACATTATTTAATCTCGTCGGTTTTCAAACGCATTTGACGTTTGGCGAACAGCGTCGAGTTTTTTCAATGATACCTGGTCTTGCAAATGCAGAAATTGTCCGTTACGGCGTCATGCACCGGAATACTTTTATAAATTCGCCGCGACTTTTAAAACCTACAATGCAGCTCAAAGAGCACGATAATATTTTCTTTGCCGGACAAATGACCGGTGTTGAAGGTTATGTTGAGTCGGCAGCAGCAGGATTGATTGCCGGAGTCAATGCAGTTAGAGTTTCGCAAGGCATTGAGCCGGTGATATTTCCAAAAGAAACTTGTCACGGCGCATTGACAAATTATATAACTTCATTCGAAACGGCTAAAAATTTTCAACCGATGAATGTAAATTTCGGATTACTGCCGCCTTTAGGTTTCAAAGTTAAAAAGTATGACAAAAAAAATAAACTCGCCGAACGAGCTTTAAAATCCTTAACTGATTTTAAGGAGAAATTTTTTTAACTTTTGTAAGAACGGTCTTTCATTTCACGTTCAACGTCGCGCTTTGCTGCTTTTGCTGCAAGGTCTTGGCGTTTGTCATAAGTGTGCTTTCCGCTTGCTAATGCGATTTCCATTTTAGCGCGACCACTTTTGAAGTAAATTTTAAGTGGCACGAGTGTAAAACCTTTTTCGCGTGTTTTGCTGAAAAGTTTAATAATTTCCGTCTTGTGTAAAAGTAGCTTTCTAGGTCTAAGCGGATCATGATTAAAATAATTGCTGCCATGATCGTATGGACTTATATGCCAATGCTGGACAAAAACTTCACCATTTTTGACTTCTCCGTAACTGTCTTTGAGGTTTGAACGCCCGGCACGTAAAGATTTAACTTCGGTTCCTTTTAGCTCAATTCCGGCTTCATAAGCCTCATGAATAAAATAATCATGTCTTGCCTTACGGTTTTCGCAAACAATTTTTATATTGGCTTGACTTTTCAAAATATCATCTCCAACATTTATAATATATAAAAATTTAGAGCCTGTCTTTGATGATAAGCTCTAATTTTTTTGATTTTACTTTCCAATATGATTTAAAAAGTTTTTCATCATTTTACGACCATCAGCAGTCAAAATTGATTCTGGATGAAATTGAATACCTTCCACATCAAAATCTTTATGGTGAACTCCCATAATTGTTCCGTCTGCCAATTCGCTGGTAATTTCAAGACAGTCTGGCAAACTTTCTCGTTCTATAATTAGCGAATGATATCGACCAATTTCAATATCTTGCGGTAAACCTTTATAAAGCCGTTGTCCGCAGTGTTTAAGTTTTGAGGTTTTACCGTGAACAATTTCTTTTGCACGAACAATTTTTCCGCCGAAAACTTCACCAATCGCTTGATGACCTAAACATATACCAAGAATTGGCAGAATGTCTTTAAATTCGTCAATCAATTTTTCGGTAACGCCGGCATCTTTTGGAATACCAGGACCTGGCGAAATTACAATAGCGCTGTAGTGTCTATAATTAATCTCGCTAGGTGTAACTTTGTCGTTTCGACGAACATCAACTATAGCGCCAAGTTCAGAGAGTTGTTGATATATATTGTAAGTAAACGAATCATAATTGTCTAATAACAAAATCATAGTAAATACTCCTTCAGAATTGAACCACACATTAAAATTAGTTTTATTTTAGCAAACGAAAACTGTTAAGTCAACATATAAATATATAAACTTCATTTATTAAAATAATATTGTGTGAAAAAAGTATCAATAAGGTAACAATAAAATGTCAAGATGAATTTTTAGCACTAAAAGGTTTAAATTTTCTGTAAATTTTTTGCAGGAACGTTTTTTTTTTTAGCGAATAAAATTTCACAAATAGTAATTTAGCCATAAACATTTTGAGGAAAGACCAACTATAAAAAGTCAAGAGTTTAATTGAATTTCATAAGGACAATTTTTAGTCAAGATAGCATGAATAGTGTAACAAAGTTTGCGAGCAACA